>NZ_JBXWSK010000016.1:0-53817 GCF_059613385.1 Ruegeria sp. BHSA162 | reverse complement strand
GAAGCCGAAGCCGAAGCCGAAGCCGAAGCCGAAGCCGAAGCCGAAGCCGAAGCCGAAGCCGAAGCCGAAGCCGAAGCCGAAGCCGAAGCCGAAGCCGAAGCCGAAGCCGAAGCCGAACGGGCTACGGCAACCGATCAGCAACCTGAGGCCAAGCGAAGCGGGTTCATGCCGGCGCTGATCGGTGGCGTCATCGCGGCGGCGCTGGGGTTCGCCGCCGGACGCAGCGATCTGCTTTGGCCGGCGGGGTCCGATCCGTCCGAGGCGATTGCAGCGCTTGAGACCAAGGTGTCCGACCAGGCTCAGCAACTGGCTGACCTGAGCAAGCAATTGTCTGGAGTTCCCGACCCGTCCGCAGATATCGCGGCGCTGAGCGCCAAGCTGACACCGATCGAAAGCGATCTTGGCGCGCTCAAATCCAATGTCGACGATCTGTCCGGCAAGCTCGACCCCTTGGCGCAACGCGTCGCACAGCTTGAGGCACGTCCGTTGACCGACGCCGCCTCGCCCGAAACCGTTGCGGCCGTCGAGGCCGAGCTGAAGAAGCTGCAGGAGTCGCTGGCCGCCCAGCGTGCCGAAGTCGAAAAGATGGTCGCCGAAGCGCAAACCCTGGACGCGCAGGCCCAAGCCCGGGCACAGGCGGCAGAGAACCTGGCCGCGCTGTCCAAGATTCAGGGTCAATTGGATGCCGGCGCACCCTATGCCGATCTGGTGGCCCAGTTGCAGACCGGCGGCGTGCAGGTGCCGGACGCCCTGTCCACTCCGGCCGGCGAAGGTGTGCCGACACTGACGGATCTGCGCGAGAGTTTTGCGCCTGCCGCCCGAACTGCGCTGGCAGATGCGCGTGAAGCTGACAAGGGAACGGGCCTTGTCGCCTTTCTTCAGCGACAAACCGGCGCCCGGTCCGTTTCGCCAAAAGATGGCAATGATTCCGACGCCATCCTGTCACGAGCGGAGGCCGCGTTGGGCAAAGGTGACATAAGCACGGCCTTGACCGAGCTGGGCGCGCTTCCGGAATCGGCGCAGCCAGCCATGGCCGAATGGATCGCGGCTGCCAAAACCCGCCAATCCGCGGTCGAAGCCGCCAATGCGCTTGTGACAAGCGTGAACTCGAACTGAGGGGCCTGCCATGCTCTGGTCATTGTTGAAGATCCTGGTTTTTGTCGCGATCGTCGGCCTTCTGGCCATGGGGGCAGGCGTTCTGATGGAAACCAGCGGTGGCATCCAGATCACCGCGATGGGAACCGAGGTCACGCTCAGCCCGCTGCAGTCGGTGATCGCGCTGGGCCTGCTGGTTCTAGCGGTTTGGCTGTTCTTCAAGCTGCTCAACCTGCTGATTGCGACCCTGAAATTCCTCAACGGTGATGAAACTGCCCTTTCGCGCTATTTCGACCGCAGCCGCGAGAAACGAGGCTATCAGGCGCTGGCTGACGGGTTGATGGCGCTGGCCTCGGGCGAGGGGCGGACGGCCATGACGATGGCGCACAAGGCAGAACGGCTGCTGAACAAGCCGGAACTGACGAACCTTCTGGTGGCCCAGGCGGCAGAAATGGTCGGTGACACCAAGAAGGCCTCGGAAACCTACAAGAAACTGGTGACGGATCAGGCCACACGTTTCGTCGGCGTGCGCGGAATCATGAAACAGAAGTTGGCCGAGGGCGACGACGAAACCGCGCGCAAACTCGCCGAAAAAGCACTGGCGCTGAAGCCGCGGCATCAGGAAACGCAGGATGTGCTTCTGAAACTGCAGACCAAGGCGCAGGACTGGGCCGGCGCACGGTCGACCCTGACCGCCAAGTTGAAGTCCGGCGCGCTGCCGCGTGATGTGTTCAAGCGACGCGACGCAGTTTTGGCCCTGTCCGAGGCCAAGGGAATTCTGGATGAAACCGCCAGTGTCGAACAGCAGGAGCGCGCGATCGAAGCGAACCGCCTCTCACCTGACCTGGTGCCGGCGGCAGCCATGGCCGCACGGGCCTACATCGCCAAGGGCAAGCCGCGCGCCGCGACAAAGATTCTCAAAAAGGCATGGGAAGCGCAGCCGCATCCGGATCTGGCCCATGCCTTTGCCGAGATCGTGCCCGACGAAACCGCCGAGGAGCGGGTCAAGCGCTTTACGGCATTGACGCGCATCCATCCCGAGCATCTGGAAACGCGCCTGATCCTGGCCGAGCTGAACATCGTCGCCGAAGACTTTCCCGAGGCCCGCCGGGCGCTTGGCGATGTGGTCGAGAAAGGTGCCGATGCTCGAGCCTATACCCTGATGGCCGCCATCGAGCGCGGCGAAGGGGCCTCGGACGCGGTGGTACAGGGCTGGCTGGCCAAAGCGTTGAATGCGCCTCGCGGGCCGCAATGGGTCTGCGACAACTGCCATGACATCCAGGCTGAATGGGCGCCGGTCTGCCCCAACTGTCACAGCTTTGACACGCTCAGCTGGCAGACGCCCAAAACCCCCGAGATCACCACGGCGACGGGTGTTCATATGCTTCCTCTGATCGTGGGGGCGTTGGAAGACCGCTCGGATATGGCCGAGGACGCCGAGATCGAGGATATCCCCGAGCCCGAGATTGTCGACGCCAGCATGGCTGATCAGGCCCCCGAAGAGCCTGAGACCGAAGACGCCGGACCGAAACCGGCCTAGCGGGCGGTTTCGACCTCGAACGCGTCGTTCCACAGTTTGAACAACTCTGCCCGGCGGTTCGGGTCGCTGGCCACCAGAAGGGCGGGCGACAGGGGGATGAACCGTCGTGCGCTGGGCGTCAGTCCGGTCTCGGCCGAGTCCATCCGGGACACAAGCCCCGAGGTTGCGAGCAAGTCCTGTGCCTGTGCAGAGAGCAGGAAATCCAGCAATCGGGCTGCGGCAGCGCTGTTGCCTGCATTCTTCGGGATCAGAAAGGCGCGGGACAGAACGAGGGTGTAGTCCTCGGGCAGGATCACCCCAACTGCCGGGTCCTGGGCATTCGCGACATATGAGCCAAGCACGTTGTAGGCGATCAGGAACCGGCCCTCGGCAACGTCGCGAATGATCTCGGCGGAACAACAGGTGGCGATGGCATCTATGCGCGCGAAACCTTCGATCAGTGACCCGAAGGTGGTCGCCTCGAGACTGTCGCCATAGGCAAACAGATACCCCAGCCCCGAGGCTGCGATGTCATAGGTCGCCACGCGGCCGCGCAGCAGGTCGGGGCGGGTGCGCATCGCGTCCAGCAGGGCAAAGCGGCTGCGCGGCACCTCCAGATCGTCCAGACGATCCTTGTTGTAGACGATGACCGCGGGTTCGGTGGTGATCCCCCACAGCTCGTCCCGCCAGCGCCGGGCCGGGGGCAGCGCCTGCGTCTGGGCCGAGCTGTAGCGGTGGGCGCAGGCGGCATTGACCAACCAGACCATCTGCTGAACGGCCGAGGAAAACACCGCATCGGCCGGGCTGTGGCCGGTCTTGCAGGCCGTCTTGCTGTGCTGGAACAGCGCGTTCGAGCCCCATTGTTCATAGGTGATGGTCAGGTCTGGGTTCTGCGCCGCGAACTGTTCCATCACCGGGCGGATAATGCCGATATCCGTGGTCGAGCGCACAAGCAGGGGGGTGGGCCCGGTGCCGAATTCGGTAACTGCTTCCTGCGCCGCGGTGCGGGTACCCAACGTCAGCAGGCACAGGGCCAGCGGGATCAGAAACCGTATCATGCGCCTGTTCCTTCGGTGGCGGCCGGAAAGTTCAGCGATACGCGAAACCCGTCATCGGTGCGGGTCATCTCGACGGTGCCGTCAAAGGCTTCGGCGGTGGATTTGACGATCGACAGACCCAGCCCGCTGCTGTCCTCGCCCGAGCCTGCGTTGCGGTTGAACCGGTCGCCCAGCCGGGCAGAGACCGACGTTTCCGGCCCCGGACCGCTGTCGCGCACCCACAGAACGGCGCGGCCACCCTCCAGGCTGGCGCCGATGCTGACCGGGGCCTTGCCGTGGCGCAGCGCGTTGCCCAGCAGGTTCTTGGTGGCCTCGCCCAGCGAAAACGCATCGCCCCGCACCCAGACCGGGTTTTCCCCGATTTTCAGATGCACCTCGACGCCGGGGGCGATCACCTCGTGGTCGCTCTGCTCCAGCGCCTCGAGCGCCACTTCGCGCAGATCGACCAGCAGGCGCGGGGCGCTGTCGATGCGGTGGATGACCATCGCGCGCGACAACAGCTGATCCAGAAGTGTCCCGAGCGACCGCGTGCGATTCAGCAGCCGGTCCAGCGCGCGGTGGCGAGCTGGGGCATCCGGATCCGCCTGCGCGATTTCGGCCTGGACCCGGATCGCCGCGACCGGGGTGCGCAACTGATGGGCGGTGTCGGCGATCAGGTTGCGCATCGACAGAACCTGCCGGTCCAGTCGCCCCATGAACCGGTTCATCGCTGCGATCATGACCTGCAATTCGCGCGGCAGACCGTCGCTGGCCACGGGCGTCAGGTCATAGGGGTCGCGGCGGATCAGGTCGTCCGACATCGCCTCGAGCGGGCGCAGCGCCGAACGGGTGACGAACCAGGACATGATCAGCAGCAACGCGCCGGCAGCCGCCATCGGCAGCAGGGCATCCAGCATCAGCCCGGCGGTCATCGCGCGTCGTGCCAGCAAGGTCTGCCCGACAACGATTTCAACTTCGCCCGAGAAGTCGCGCTCGGCGAACAGGCGGGGCAGTCGGACGAACCGGGCCGGTTCCCCGTTCAGGTCTGCCGCGAAATATTGGGCCGACTGGCTGAAGGGCTGCGGGGGCGCGATCACCGTGTCCGGGTCCAGCCCGGTGATGAAGCGCCCGTCGGGCCCGCGCACCGCGTAATAGATCCGGTCATCCGGGGCCTGGGCCAGCAGCTCAAAGGCCGAAACCGGCAGGTCGACGATGGGCTGGCCGTCCTGGATGCGCACGGATTCGGCGATGTCGCTGGCTGCGCCCAGCAGCAGCCGGTCATAGGCCTGACGGGCCGCCAACCGGCCGTTGGCCCAGATCGACAGGCCGACCAGCACGCCGCCCAGAACAAGGATCAGCATCACCGCGCTCAGCACCCGGGCGGTCAGGCTGTGGGGCAGGGGCGGCCTAACCATGCAGGCCGATCCGGTACCCGACCCCGCGCTGGGTTGTGATGGTCACACCGCTGCCCGAGAATTTCTTGCGCAGCCGGGCGATATACAGCTCGATCGCGTTCACGCCCACATCGGCATCTTCGAACCCGTACAGCGAGTCGTACAGCCGCGCCTTGGACAGGAACTGCCCTTCGTGCCGGATCAGGGCGTCCAGCACGGCAGCCTCGCGCGCGGTCAGGTTCAGGCGTTTGCCGCCCAGCGTGGCGCTGCGGTCCTTGGGGGCATAGACCAGCGGGCCCAGCGTGATCTGCTCGCTCTTGCGGTCGGCATCTCGGCGCACCAGCGCGCGCAGCCGCGCCTCGAGCTCGCGCTGGTCGAAGGGTTTGCCCAGATAATCGTCGGCTCCTTTGTCCAGCGCGGCTACCCGGTCCTCGACCGCAGTCAGCGCGGTCAGCATCAAGACCGGAATGCGGTCACCCCCGCCACGGATTTCGTCCAGAAAGCCCAGGCCCGACCCGTCGGGCAAGTTGATGTCCAGCAGGATCGCGTCATAGCCCTGGACCGCGCGGAAATCGCGCGCGGCCTCGACCGAGGTCGCCAGATCGCAGACGACACCGGACCGGCCCAGATGGGCCACGACGCCCTCGGCCAGATCCTCGGCATCCTCGATCATCAATACGCGCATTGTCCCCCCGAACGCCCGTCGCAACATGACAGGTTCGTGACAGCATTATTCGTTAAAGAAAATCAACCTGCAAGGAAGGGCTGCGCGCCCGGCTCCCTGCAGGGACCGGTTTCGTCTGCGTAACAGCAGGCCAAGAAGACCCTAGGAGGAGAACCAAATGAAACTGTTTGGAACCGGCGGCGTCGTAGCCGCTGCCGTATTCGCCCTGACCGGCTTTGCCGCCAGCGCTCAGGAATGTATTGCACCGGCAAACCCCGGTGGTGGTTGGGATTTCACCTGCCGTCAGGTGGGCAAGTCGCTGCAGGATCTGGGCCTGATCGACCAGACCATGCAGGTCGTGAACCTGGCCGGTGGCGGCGGTGGCGTGGCCTTTGCCGAGGTGGTGAACAAGCGCAATGACGACAACAACCTGATTGTCGCCGCAAGTGCCGCAACCGCAACCCGTCTTGCCCAGGGCGCCTATCCGGGCAACACCATGGATCAGGTCCGCTGGCTGGCCGCGATCGGCGCCGACTATGGCGTGATCGCCGTGGCTGCCGATAGCCCCGTCAACACCCTGCCCGAGCTGCTGGACCAGATCAAAGCCGACCCGGCTTCGGTTTCGGTTGCTGGCGGTTCGGCCGTGGGCGGCTGGGACCACCTGAAGGTACTGATCGCGGCCAACGCCTATGGCATCGACGATGTCCGCTCGGTCAAGTACATCGCCTTTGACGGCGGTGGCGAGGCGGTGACCCAGCTGCTGGCCGGCTCGGTCCAGGCCTTCACCGGTGACATTTCCGAAGCCAAGGGTTTCGTGGATTCCGGCGACATCAAAGTGATCGCGGTTCTGGCGCCCGAGCGTCTGCCCGGTGAATTCGCTGACTTCCCGACCGCCAAGGAACAGGGTGTGGATGCCATCGGCGCCAACTGGCGCGGTTTCTACGCTCCGGGCGGCATGTCGGACGAGGCCTACAACGACTGGGTCGCAAAAATCGGTGACCTGTATGCGTCGGACGAGTGGAAAGAAGTGATGGCCGCCAACGGTCTGGCTCCGCTGGACCTGCAGGGCGAGAACTTCCAGAACTTCGTTGCCGAGTCCGTCGGTCAGATCCAGACCATCTCGAAAGAGATCGGGATCATCAAGTAACCGCACCACTCACGTGCAGGCGGGTGCCGCGACAGCGTGGCGCCCGCACTTTTTCTACCCGAACAACAGGAGACACCGATGAGTGACCGCATCTTCGGGGTTGTCGGACTTCTTCTTGCCATTGGTTTCGCGATATCCGCGCTGGCGATCGAAGAAAGCTTTCTGTCCGATGCCGTTGGGCCCAAGGCCTTTCCTTTGATCATCGCCGCCATTCTGGGCGTGTCCAGCGCGGTGATCGCCCTGCGCCCGGACGCCGAGCCGGAGTGGCCGGCCCTTGGCCGTCTGGTCGAGATCGCCGCCGCGGTGGTGGTCATGATCCTGTATGCCGAATTGTTGCCCGAACTGGGCTTCGTCATCGCCACGGCTTTTGCCGCGGCCTACCTGGCCTGGCGATTGGGGTCGGGTCCGATCGAAAGCGTTCTGGTCGGCGTGGGCACCTCGGTTGGCATCTACGTCATTTTCCACCTGGTTCTGGGCCTGTCGCTGGCCAAAGGGCCGCTGGGTTTCTAGGGGGCGATCATGGAAACTTTTGCATCCTTGGCCGATGGGTTCGCCATCGCGCTGACTTGGCAGAACCTGATGTTGGCCCTTCTGGGCTGTTTTCTGGGCACGGTCATGGGCGCGCTGCCGGGCCTGGGCCCGTCGAACGGCGTGGCCATCCTAATCCCACTGGCCTTCACGCTGGGGCTGGGCGCGACACCGTCGCTGATCCTGCTGACCAGTGTCTATTACGGGGCGATGTACGGGGGGCGGATCTCGTCGATCCTGCTGAACATCCCAGGCGACGAGCCTGCGATGATGACCTGTCTGGATGGGCATCCCATGGCCAAAAAAGGCCTGGCGGGTGAGGCTCTTTCGCTGTCGGGTATCGCCTCGTTTGTCGGCGCGTTCCTGGCGACCTGGGGTCTGATCCTGCTGGCGCCTCAGCTGGTCAAAGTGGCATTGCTGTTCGGCCCGGCCGAATATTTTGCCCTTTTTGCGCTGGCGTTCATGACGCTGGGCGGTGTGTCGTCGACCAACCAGGCCAAATCGGCTTTTGCCGCCGCGCTGGGGCTTGGGCTGGCGACCATCGGCGTTGATACCCAAACGGGCGTGCCGCGCTTTACCTATGGCGAAGTGCATCTGTACGACGGGATCGATTTCCTGGTGGCCATCGTCGGCCTGTTTGCCCTGTCCGAGGTGTTCATTTTCCTCGAACACCGGCATGGCGGGTCTGACGCCGAGGGCAGCAAGCTGAAAATCGGCAAGCTCTACCCTCCGATGTCGATGATCAAGAGCTGCACGCCGACGATGCTGCGCACCTCGTTCCTGGGCTTCATCGCCGGGGTTCTTCCCGGGGCCGGGGCATCACTGGGGTCGTTCATTTCGTACTCGATGGAAAAGCGGCTGGTGGACAAGAAAAACACCTTTGGCACCGGTGATCCGCGCGGCGTGGCCGCGCCCGAGGCTGGCAACAACGCCGCCGCCGGAGGCGCATTGGTACCGATGCTGGCGCTGGGCGTTCCGGGGTCGGGTACCACGGCGGTACTGCTGGCGGTGTTGCTGGCGCTGAACATCACGCCCGGGCCGCTGTTGTTCACCCAGAATCCGGATGTGGTTTGGGGCCTGATCGCGGCGCTGTTCATCGCCAACTTCATGCTGCTGGCCATGAACATCCCAATGGTGGGCCTGTTCACCCGCGTGCTGATGATCCCGTCGCGCATCCTGATGCCGATCGTGGCCATGGTCAGCTTTGTCGGCATCTACGGCATTTCCGGGTCCAGCTTTGACCTGCTGGTGATGATCGGGTTCGGCGTGATGGGCTGGGTCCTGCGCAAGCTGGACGTGCCGCTGGTGCCGATCATTCTGGGTACCCTGCTGGGCAACGCGATGGAGAACAACCTGCGTCGCGCCGTGACCATCGACAATGGCAACTGGTGGACCCTGATCGACAGCCCGCTGTCCATCGGGTTGTGGGCGATCGCGATCATCGGCTTTGTCCTGCCCCTGATCGTGGGCGCCCGGGTCAAGGCCAAGATGCACCAGCGTCGTGACGAAGAAGGCGCGATCAGCGATTGATCTGCCTGTCCGCCGCCCGCCGAAATGGTCGGGCGGCGGATCGTTTGCCGGCCCGTGACCTGCAGGGTCCGCCTGCCGATTGTCCCAGACACTTCGCTTTGCTAACGTCACTCTCGCGTCGGGGAGGGCGTGCAAACCGAAATGCTGGATTACTCGCATAACGCTTGGCTCGTAGCGGCCTCGTTGGCCGTCGCACTCATGGCCGGTTTCACCGGCCTGTATCTGACGCATGGTGCTTCAAAGCTGGATGACCAGAGGCGGAAGTTCGTCGTCGCCCTGGCTGCGGTCATTCTGGGCGGCGGCATCTGGTCGATGCATTTCGTGGCCATGCTGGGCCTGCAACTGCCGATCCTGTTTTACTATGACGCGTTGATCACTCTGATCTCGGCCCTGGTTGCCATTCTGATGGTCGGGCTGGCGCTGCTGCTGTTGCATTTTCGCGCGCGTCGCCCGGGCACGATTGTCGGCGCGGGTGTGATCGTGGGTCTTGGTATCGTGGTGATGCACTATATCGGCATGGCCGGGATGGAGCTGTGCCGCCCCGTCTACACCGCATCGGACGTTGCGATCGCGACCGTGGCTTCGGTGGTGCTGTCAGTGCTGGCGATCTGGGTTGCCTACGACAATCGCACCCAGCGCAATATCCTGCTGGGCACCGTCTGTTTCGGCCTGGCCGTGTTCACCATGCACTTCGTCGCCACGGGCCTGACCGATTTTACCGCCAGTGACAACGCAGGTGGCGCGGGCCCGGCTTTGAACAATCAGGTTCTTGCGATGGGGGTGACCGTTGCGGTGTTCCTGATTTGCGGGGCATTTCTGCTGACCGGGATCACCTTTATCGGGCCCGAGCCGGCGGTCGAAGCGCCGCAGCCGGAACCGGCTCTGCGCGCCGGCGTCCCGTTCGAGCGCGAGGGCCAGACCTTTTTCACCGAACCAGCGCGCGTCGCCGCCATTCGGGCCGAGGGGCACTACACCGTTTTGTACATGGGCGCCGAGAAACTGTTCTGCCCTTGGTCGATCACCGAGGCCGAAACCCGCCTGAAACCAGACGGCTTTTTGCGGGCCCACCGAAGTTACCTTGTGAACCCCAGACACGTTTCCCGGTTTGAGCGGCACAAGGACAACGGCACCTGTTATTTCGACCAGGTCGATGCGCTCAGCAAGGTGCCGGTCAGCCGATCCCGCCTGACGGACATCCGCGAGGCGCTGGGCCTCTGATCGCAACTCGTGCAGCCCATTCGCATTTCGTGAAACAACCCGCGCCCCCCGTTCCTGCGCGATAGCCTGCGCACGCCCTCAGGACTTTGCTTGATCCCAAGGCCCCGACGTGAACGGGCCAAGGGAGGAAAACATGATACCAGCCGGTTTCGAGTATCACCGGCCAGGCGACATCGCCTCGGCCATCGGCATTCTGCAGGAACACGGGGACGAAGCGCGCGTGATCGCAGGCGGGCACAGCCTGATCCCGATGATGAAGCTGCGCATGGCCGAGATGGGCCATCTGGTCGACCTGCAGGCCATCGAGGAACTCAAAGGCATTGAGGTCGGGTCCGATACTGTGACCCTGGGCGCGATGGTCACGCAGCACGAGTTGATCACCCACGACGGTCTGGCCGACGCGATCCCGCTGATCCGCGAAGCGGCGCTGCAGATCGCGGATCCGCAGGTGCGATACATGGGTACGGTCGGCGGGAACGTGGCCAACGGGGATCCGGGCAATGACATGCCGGGTCTGATGCAGTGCCTGAACGCGTCGTTCGAACTGTCCGGCCCAGACGGCACCCGCAACGTCCCGGCCCGCGATTTCTACGAGGCGGCTTATTTTACCGCCCGCGAGGACGAGGAGATCCTGGCACGGATTTCCATCCCTGTTCCCGGCCCCGGTGTCGGGCAGGCCTATGAAAAGCAGAAACGCAAGATCGGCGACTACGCAACCGCGGCTGCCGCAGTGATGGTTGGCAACGGTCAGGCATCGGTGGCGATGACCAACCTGTCCGACACGCCCGTCTGGTCTGACGCGGCCAGCGCGGCACTGGCTTCGGGCGATGTCGACGGCTGCGTGGCCGCGATGCTCGAGGCGATCGACCCGGTGGCCGACAACCGCGGCCCCGTCGAATTCAAGAAACACGTGGCCGCCGTGATGCTGCGCCGCGCCATCGACCGTGCGCAGAGCCGCGCGGGCTGAGGGGAGGAACACAGATGTCGAAGATGCATGTCAAACTCACCGTGAACGGCAAGCAGGTCGAAGGCCTGGCCGAGCCGCGCACGTTGTTGATCCACTTCCTGCGGGAAGATCTGAAAATCACCGGCCCGCATATCGGTTGCGAAACCAGCCACTGCGGAGCCTGCACCGTGGATATTGATGGCAAATCCGTCAAATCCTGCACGACCTTCGTGGCGCAGGTGAACGGGGCCGATATCACCACCGTCGAAGGGCTGACCAATGACGACGGCAGCCTTGGTGTGTTGCAGGAAATGTTCCGCGAGCATCACGGGCTGCAGTGCGGTTTCTGCACGCCGGGTATGATCACCCGCGCGCATCGCCTGCTGCAGGAAAACCCCAACCCGACCGAAGAAGAAATCCGCTTTGGCATGGCCGGCAATCTCTGCCGCTGCACCGGGTACCAGAACATAGTCAAGGCGATCTCGGCCTCGGCTGACCTGCTGAACGCGCAGAAGGAGGCCGCGGAATGAACGACCAGACCATGACCCCCGAAGAACGCGCCGCCAACCTCAAGGGGATGGGTAGTTCTCGCAAACGCGTCGAGGACGTGCGCTTTACCCAAGGCAAGGGCAACTACGTCGATGACATCAAGCTGGACGGAATGCTGTTCGGCGCCTTTGTCCGTTCACCCTATGCCCATGCCCGCGTTGTCAGTGTCAACAAAGAGGCCGCTCTGGCCGTGCCCGGTGTCGTGGCCGTTCTGACGGCCGAGGACTTGGCGCCGCTGGGTCTGCACTGGATGCCCACGCTTGCCGGCGACAAGCAGATGGTGCTGGCCGATGGCAAGGTCCTGTTCCAGGGCCAGGAGGTGGCCTATGTGGTTGCAGAAGACCGCTATGTCGCCGCAGATGCCGTCGAACTGGTCGAAGTCGAATACGAGGAACTGCCGGTTCTGACCGACCCGTTCGAGGCGCTGAAATCTGACGTGGTGCTGCGTGAAGATCTGGAAGGTCAGACCGAAGGCGCCCACGGGCCGCGCAAGCATCACAACCACATCTTCACCTGGGAACAGGGCGACAAGGACGCGACCGAAGCCGTTCTGGCCGAAGCCGATGTGGTGGCCGAGGAGATGGTCTATTACCACCGGACACACCCCTGCCCGCTTGAGACCTGCGGCTGCGTGGCCAGCATGGACAAGGTGACCGGCAAGCTGACGCTGTACGGCACCTTTCAGGCGCCGCATGCGATCCGCACCGTCGTGTCCCTGATTTCGGGCCTGGCCGAGCACAATATCCGGGTGATCAGCCCCGATATCGGCGGCGGTTTCGGCAACAAGGTGGGCGCTTATGCTGGTTATGTCTGTTCGGTCGTGGCCTCGATCGTCACCGGTCAGCCGGTGAAATGGGTCGAGAACCGGATGGAAAACCTGATGTCCACCGCCTTTGCCCGCGACTACTGGATGCAGGGCAAGATCGCCGCCACCAAAGACGGCAAGATCACGGGCCTGTGGTGTCATACAACCGCGGACCACGGTGGGTTCGACGCCTGCGCCGACCCGACCAAGTTCCCGGCCGGGTTCATGAACATCTGCACCGGGTCCTACGACATCCCGACCGCCTATCTGGCCGTGGACGGCGTCTACACCAACAAGGCTCCGGGGGGTGTGGCCTATCGCTGTTCCTTCCGCGTGACCGAGGCCGCCTATTTCATCGAGCGGATGATCGAGGTTCTGGCCATCAAGTTGAACATGGACGCGGCCGAGCTGCGCCGGATCAATTTCATCAAGGCCGACCAGTTCCCCTATCAGTCCGCGCTGGGATGGGAATATGACTCGGGCGATTACCACACCGCCTGGGACAAGGCGCTGGCTGCGGTTGGATACGAGGATCTGCGTGCCGAACAGGCACAGCGGGTCGAGGACTTCAAGGCCGGCAAGACGCGCAAGCTTCTGGGGATTGGTCTGACGCATTTTACCGAAATCGTCGGGGCAGGGCCTGTGAAGAACTGCGATATTCTGGGCTTGGGGATGTTCGACAGCTGCGAAATCCGCATCCACCCGACCGGGTCAGCCATCGCGCGGCTGGGGACGATCTCACAGGGCCAGGGTCACGCCACGACCTTTGCCCAGATCATCGCCAGCGAGATCGGTCTTCCAGCCGACGACATCACGCTGGAGGAAGGAGACACCGACACTGCGCCCTATGGCTTGGGCACCTATGGTTCTCGGTCCACGCCGGTTGCGGGGGCTGCAACGGCCATGGCTGCACGCAAGATCCGCGCCAAGGCGCAGATGATCGCGGCCTACCTGCTTGAGGTTCACGACGACGATGTCGAATGGGACGTGGACCGGTTCGCGGTCAAAGGCGCGCCCGAGCGGTTCAAGACGATGAAAGAGATCGCCTTTGCCGCTTACAACCAGGCCATCCCGGGGTTGGAGCCGGGTCTGGAGGCCGTCAGCTACTATGACCCGCCCAACATGACCTATCCGTTCGGTGCCTATATCTGTGTCATGGAGATCGATGTCGATACCGGCGAATGGGAAGTCCGGCAGTTCTATGCGCTGGACGATTGCGGAACCCGGATCAACCCGATGATCATCGAAGGTCAGGTGCATGGCGGTGTGACCGAGGCGCTGGCCATCGCGATGGGTCAAGAGATTGCCTATGATGAGATGGGCAACGTCAAGACCGGCACGCTGATGGACTTCTTCCTGCCAACCGCGTGGGAAACGCCCAACTACACGACCGATCACACGGTGACCCCCTCGCCGCATCATCCGATCGGCGCGAAGGGTGTCGGCGAAAGCCCGAATGTGGGTGGTGTGCCGGCGTTCTCGAATGCGGTGCATGATGCGTTCCGGCCCTTTGGCCTGGTTCAGAGCCACATGCCGCATGACCATTGGCGGATCTGGAAGATCGCCAACGGCTTGGGGATGCACGGGTAGTCGGTTTCGGACCGGCGAGGCCCGGTCCGACCGAACGGAGGGGGTGCTGACCCCCTCCGACCCCCTTGGGATATTTTGGTCAAACGAAGATTGGACCCTGGTGTGACACTGAGTGACGTTCAGAACGGTTTGGCCCAGCAGGGCTATGTTGCCGACGACCGGTTGGCGATGGCGTTGCATTTGGCCCAGACCCTGGGACGACCGCTGCTGCTGGAGGGTCCGGCCGGTGTCGGCAAGACCGAAGTGGCCAAGGCGCTGGCGGCGTGGCGCGACGCCCGTTTGATCCGCTTGCAGTGTTACGAAGGGTTGGACGCCAGTCACGCGATCTATGAGTGGAACTACCAGCGGCAGCTGCTGGCCATCCGAGCCTCCGAGGCGCGCGGCGGAACCAGCGAGGCCCAACTGTTTTCCGACGACTATCTGCTGAAGCGGCCGTTGTTGGAGGCGATCAGCGCCGATGATCCGCCCGTTTTGCTGATCGATGAGATTGACCGGGCCGATGAAGAATTTGAGGCCTATCTGCTTGAAATCCTGTCGGACTTTCAGATCACGATCCCGGAACTGGGGACGATTTCCGCCAAAACGCGACCCATCGTCATTCTGACCGCAAACGGCACGCGCGATCTTTCGGATGCGCTGCGGCGGCGGTGTCTGTACAGCTTTTTGAACTATCCGTCCGGCGAGACCGAAATGGCCATCCTGCGGGCACGGATGCCCGAAGTCGAAGGGCTGTTGGCGCGCCAGATCATCGGAGTGGTTCAGAACCTGCGCAAGGAAGATCTGGAAAAGACACCCGGCATTGCCGAAATGCTCGACTGGGCCGCGGCCCTCTCGGGTCTTGGCGTCAACGATCTGTCCCAATCACCCGAGGCCGTACAGGCCACTCTGGTCTGTCTGCTGAAGACCGCTGCGGACTATGATGCCGTTCCACCCGAGGTGATGGATCGCCTGATCGGAAAGGTCGCGTGATGCAGGTAACACGGTTTCCATCGCGAGCGCACGGATTGGCCGACCGTATGGCGGGATTCGTGGCGCATCTGCGCGGGAACGGTTTGCGGGTCGGACCGCGTGAGACCGGAGATGCGCTGGCCGCACTGGCCTCGGTCGAGGCCACCGATGTCGGACAGGCGCGGGATGCCTTGTGTGCCCTGATGTCCGGGGATGCCGAGGATTGGCGGCGCTTTGACGATTTGTTCGATGCCTATTGGTTCAACGCGGGCAAGCAGCGGAACGGTGTCGCACAGAACACCCATGTCAAGGTCCAGTCGGCCAAGCCGATGATCTGGCAGACCGAAGATCGCGGAGATTCCGCTGACGATTCCCCCGATGCGCAGGATGCCAGTACCCCGGATTCCGGAGATGGACAGGCCGAAGGAACGGACGGGAAGCTGATCGCAACCCGGACCGACAACCTGTCACGCCGGGATCTGCGCGAGTTGATGGATGAGCAATCCCTGCGCCGGGCCGAAGCCGCGGCGCTTGCCCTGGCGCGGGCGATCCGGGATCGACGTTCGCGCAGGCGCAAACAGGCGCGGCGGGGTCCGGCGCTGGACATGCGTCGCATCCAGCGGGCGAGCCTTGCGCGCGGGGGCGAGCCTTTGGAGTTGTTTCGCCGTGCCCGACCGCCACGCCCGATGCGGATCGTCGCGCTGTGCGATGTCAGCGGGTCCATGACTGTCTATTCGCGTGTATTTCTGGCCTTTCTCAAGGGCCTTGTGGCCAGCGGCACGGATGCGGATGCCTATCTGTTTCACACGCGGTTGATGCGGGTCACCGATGCATTGCGGGACCACGACAGCTTGCGCGCCGCTGGTCGGTTGTCACTGATGGCCGAAGGTTTTGGCGGCGGCACGGACATCTCCGGCAGTCTCGAAAGGTTTTTGGACGGATACGGTGCGCGCGCGCTGAATGGGCGCACCATCGTGCTGATCCTTTCGGATGGCTATTGCAGTTCTGACCCGCAGGCGCTGGGCGCGGCTTTGGCGAGGATCCGGCGCAAGGCGCGCCGGATCGTCTGGCTGAACCCCCTGAAAGGTTGGGAGAATTATCAGCCCGTTGCCGCCGCCATGCAGGCCGCCTTGCCCCATCTTGATGCGCACCTTCCGGCAAACACGCTCGACGCGCTGGCCGCGTTGGAGCCCGAGTTTCAAAAGTTGTGAGAGGAACCGATCATGCCTGGTTTCGACATTTTCGACACGATTGACCAGTTGCGCAGCAGCGGTGAGGCGTTCTGCGTCGCAACGGTGGTGCGGACGGCAGATGCGACCTCGGCCAAGGCGGGCGCCAAGGCGGCGATCACCCGGGACGGGCGGATCCTCGGCCATCTGGGCGGAGCCTGTGTCCAGCGGGCGGTGCGCGCCTCGGCACAGGAAGCGCTGGCCAGCGGTGCGTCGCGAATGATCCGCGTGAAACCCTCGGACAAGGTGGTGGCAATGACCGATCCGGATGGCGTTCAGACCTTCAAGAGTGGCTGCCCATCCGGCGGTACGGTCGATCTGCTGGTCGAACCCTATCAACACGCGCCCCGCCTGGTGATATTTGGCGACACCCCGATTGCCCAAGCGTTGGCGGCTCATGCGGCATTGGCCGGGTTGCGCGTATTCGTTTCGTTTGAGGCCAGCGAGGAGGCTGCGCAATCGTGTTTCGACCCAGACGACGTGGATGCGTTGGGGGTTGAGCCCCGCGATTTTGTGGTCGTCGCCTCGCAAGGCCAGAACGACCGGGCGGCGTTGGCCTCGGCGCTGGGTACGCCGGCAAGGCGGGTGTCGATGGTGGCCAGCCAGCGCAAGGCAAAGGTTCTGGCGGACAGGTTGGTATCGCAGGGCATGGACACCGAGAAGGTTGCGCGCCTGAAGTCGCCTGCCGGACTGGATATCGGGGCCATTGATCCGCATGAAATCGCGTTGTCCATCCTGGCCGAGATCGTGCGCTGGCGAAATGCGAACACCGCCGAGGAGACAACTCATGATGAAAAACTTGCGTAGCTGGGTGGCGCGGCTATGGCCGCCCCGACCCGCCCAAACCCCCGAGGATGCCACGGAACAGGCGCTGCGCGTCTTTCCCAGATGTTGCTGAGCAGAGGAATACTCAATGGAACTGACTGACGAAATTCGCATTGCGGCCCCCCGGGACGCGGTTTATCGCGCGCTGAACGATCCCGAGGTTCTGCGTGAATGCATCCCCGGCTGCGAAGAGCTGACCCAGACCGCCCCCAACGAGCTTGAGGCCAAGGTGGTTCTGAAAATCGGTCCGGTGAAGGCGCGTTTCGCTGGCGAGGTGACACTGGACCAGACCAACGCCCCCGACGGATTTTCGCTGGTGGGCGAGGGCAAGGGCGGAGCCGCGGGCTTTGCCAAGGGTGGTGCGGACGTGGCGCTGACCGAGGATGGTGATGAGACCGTTCTGACCTATACCGCCAAAGTTGATGTCGGGGGCAAGATTGCCCAGTTGGGCAGTCGTCTGATTGCCGGAACGGCCAAGAAGCTCTCGGGCAAGTTCTTCACCCGGTTCGGCGAGGTCGTTGCCGCGCAAACCGCTGCCTGACGCAGGCGCCCGGCGCCGTTCCGGTTGACGAATTGCGTGAGGGGGGTATGCACCTGCATAGCGTTTGGCGATGATGCAGCAGGAGACAGTGGTGCCCCCCACCTCGAAAATTGCCGAACTTGAGAATTGGCTGGTGATGAAGCCCGCTGACCTCAAGTCGATTCGTCAGCTGGTCACACGGCTGGAACATGCGCCCAAGGCTCCGGGTTCGGCTGGGCGTTTCTCTGCGGCACAAGCGGACATCGTTACCTCGCTGGGCGCCGATTGGCAGGCGGAACTATTTGAGCCCGAGCACATGGTCAAACAGTACCGCGCATGGTTGGCTGCATTGCGAAGCCGCGGAGTTGCGCAAGCGGTGCCGATCGGGCAGGTCTTTTCTGGGCGCGTCCTCAAGGTACGCGGGCAGAACGCCTATTGCGGCGTTTTTCTGGACTTCTTCAAAGAGACCGGCGCTATCCCGGCTCTTTGCAATGACTGCTACAAGGTACAGATTTTGCCGCATGACCTGCGTGCGATGTTCCAGACCTATGCCCTGTTGCTTAAGCTGGATCTACCCAATGACAACGCCCGCAAATGCATGATCGAGCTGCGCGACGGGATCAAATTTCCGTACAAGGCCTATATCTATTGCGACACCGTTGATGACGTGCGCGCCTGCCTGCAGGCGTTCCGCGATCTTCAGGCCAAGCATGGCATTGAAGGAATCAGCAGCAAGATCTCGCACGGATGTTCGGAATACGGGCAGAAGTATCCAGCATTCAAATTTCCGGAAACCGATGACGCGCCCGAGTTCGTTCCCGATCCGCAATGGCCCGCTATCGAAAAGGCCTATTTCAGGTCGATCAAGCTTCCGGCACAGGCCCGGGACAGCAACACCCGTGAGCATGTGAGCCTGCGCGATGTCTTCGCCTTCTGCACATGGGTCAAATACGCCGACCTGATCGGCGACCCGACCAGCGAGGCCTACGCGGCGCTGCGCGGACCGGACCTTCCCCAGCAATTCATCAAGCGGGTGCGGTCTCAGGCAAAGATCCGTCGCTGCGAGATGGAGGAATTGCAGAAGACGGAATGAGAGCCGACCACCCGTTCGAGGGTGGTTTGCGCGGTCGTCAAATCTTTTCGGGGATATGGTGCCCAGGAGAGGACTCGAACCTCCACGTCCATACGGACACTAGCACCTGAAGCTAGCGCGTCTACCAATTCCGCCACCTGGGCAGGTGTCGTGGAGGGGCGTTTAAGCCTACTCGCCGAGGGCGTCAACAGGATTCGAACGGATTATCGAAAGTTTTTTTTCGGTCACCTTCTCGCGGCGCGATCCCGTCGGTTCCGGCAGTGTTTTTTGCCTTATGCGCGGCGTTATTGCGCCTTGTTTGCCGGGCTTTGGAGCGGTAGATCGGAACAAGACCTACACAGCAGGAGCCCAACCATGTCCAAACTGGTCACGATTTACGGTGGATCGGGATTCGTCGGCCGCTATATCGCGCGACGCATGGCGAACGAAGGGTGGCGTGTACGGGTGGCGGTCCGCCGTCCGAACGAGGCAATCTTCGTCAAGACCTATGGCGTCGTGGGCCAGGTCGAGCCCATTCTGTGCAATATCCGCGACGATGCCTCGGTGGCCAGTGCGATGCATGGCGCCGATGCGGTCGTCAACTGCGTGGGCGTTCTGAACGAACTGGGCAAGAATGGATTTGGCGCCGTGCAAGCCGAAGGCGCGGGCCGCATCGCCCGTCTGGCGGCCGAGCAAGGCATTTCCCGCATGGTCCACATTTCGGCCATCGGTGCTGACGCGAATTCCGACAGCGAATACGCCCGCACCAAGGCCGCAGGTGAGGCTGCTGTGCTGACCCATATGCCCGGTGCCGTGATCCTGAGGCCCTCGGTGATCTTCGGGACCGAAGATCAGTTCTTCAACCGTTTCGCCGGCATGACCCGCATCTCGCCCTTCCTTCCGATCTTTGGTGCCGACACCCGGTTCCAGCCGGTGTTTGTGGATGATGTGGCGCAGGCCGCAGTCAAGGGCGTGTTGGGTCAGGCCGCACCGGGCGTCTACGAATTGGGTGGGCCTGAGGCCAAGACCTTCCGTGAGCTGATGCAGCAGATGCTCGGGGTGATCCACCGCCGCCGCATCATCATCGGTCTGCCGTTCTGGGTTGGGCGGATCATGGCCGGGGTTCTGGACATGCTGAAATTCATCAGCTTCCAGCTGTTTCCGAACAACATTCTGACCCGCGACCAGTTGAAGAACCTGCGCCGTGACAATGTGGTGTCCGAAGGAGCGAAGGGTTTTGCCGATCTGGGGATCGAGCCTGCTTCGCTGGAATCGGTTCTGCCGGAATACCTGTGGAAATTCCGCCCGTCGGGTCAGTACGACGACATCCAGAACTCGGCCCGGAACCTGCGCATCTGATCAGCTGTAAGCGACAATCAGCAGGATCGTACCCAGGATCACGCGATAGATCACATATGGCGTGAAGCTGACGCTACGCAGCAGACGCATCATCAGGTTCAGCGCCAACAGGGCCGAAACAAAGGCGAACACGGCTGCAATGGCGCTTTCCTTGGCCAGCTGAGCGTTGGCCTGCCCGATCACGTCCAACGACAGCAGCGCGCCCGAGGCGATGATTGTAGGGATTGACATCAGCATCGCGATGCGCGCGCCGTCCTCGCGGGTATACCCCAAGTGTCGCGCGCCGGTGATGCAGATCCCCGACCGCGAGGTGCCGGGAATCAGCGCCAGGACCTGCCACAGACCCAAAATAACCGCGTCACGCAGCCCCCAGTCGCCGGCCTCTTTGGTCTGGGGGCCTTTTTGGTCCATCCAATACAGCAGCAGTCCGAAGCCCAACATCGTCCACCCGATCACCGCCACGGACCGCATCGCACTGCTGAGGCCGGTCAGGTGCAGGATGGCACCAACGATAACGGTCGGGATGGTGGCTACGATCAACGCCAGGGCCAGTCGGGACTGTGGGGTGTCGATGCGCCCGCGCAAAGCACGTGGCAGGCCCGCAAGGGCCAGTTTCACGTCGCTCCAGAAATACAGAACCACCGCGCCCAATGTGCCCACATGCACCGCGACGTCGATGGCCAGGCCCTGGTCTTCCATTCCGGTGAGGCTTGGCAGCAGGATCAGGTGGCCTGATGACGAAATCGGCAGAAACTCGGTGATCCCCTGGATGATCGCCACCAGAATCAGCTGAAAAAGACTCATCTGCCCGCCCGTGTTTGCGCCCGTGTTCTTTGCATTCAAGGCGTATAAGCGCGATCAGCAAAAGGAAAGTCAGGATTTAGGTCCGAAGTGGTCCTAAAAATGAACAGAAAGTCGCCCAAAGAGATCGATCTTTCCGATTTTTTCCAATTTAGGTCAGCACAATTGACTTTTCATCCGAATTGGCTTCGCATAAAGAAATCCGACCAAGCCAATTCATGGAGTCTGACCGTGGCCAAGCAACCGATGCTGAAATTTGTGCAGATCGATCGTGACATGCCTGAAAAGCGCGCCGCAACCGATCGCAGAGCGGACTTTCATGAAATCTATGCCGAATACGCCGCCGAAAAAGCCGCCGAGCAGGCCAGCCGTTGCAGCCAATGCGGTGTGCCGTATTGTCAGTCGCACTGCCCGCTGCACAACAACATCCCGGACTGGCTGCGCCTGACCGCCACCGGACGGCTTGAAGAAGCCTATCAGACCAGCCAGGCCACCAATACCTTCCCCGAGATCTGCGGACGTATATGCCCGCAGGACCGACTGTGCGAAGGCAACTGCGTGATCGAGCAATCGGGCCATGGCACTGTCACCATCGGTGCGGTCGAGAAATACATCACCGACACCGCGTGGGAGGAAGGCTGGGTCAAACCTGTCGCTCCAACCGCCGAACGCCCCGAAAGCGTCGGCATCATCGGGGGCGGACCCGGTGGTCTGGCGGCGGCGGACATGCTGCGCCGGGCCGGGATCCAGGTCACGGTCTATGACCGCTATGACCGCGCGGGCGGCCTGCTGATGTACGGCATTCCGGGCTTCAAGCTGGAAAAGGACGTGGTTCAACGCCGCAACGACCTGCTGGCCGAGGGCGGCGTCACTTTTGAACTGAACTGTGACGTCGACGCTGCCAAGTTCGCCGATATCCGCGCCAAACATGACGCCGTGATCATTGCGACGGGCGTCTACAAGTCGCGGGATCTGTCCATGCCCGGCAGTGGCCTGCCCGGTATCGAAAAGGCGATCGATTTCCTGACTGCCTCGAACCGCAAAAGCTTTGGTGACGCGGTTCCCGAGTTTGACGATGGCCGCCTGAACGCCAAGGGCAAGAAGGTGGTCGTGATCGGTGGCGGTGATACGGCGATGGATTGCGTCCGCACCTCGATCCGCCAGGGCGCGACCTCGGTCAAATGCCTGTATCGCCGCGACCGGGCGAACATGCCTGGCTCGCAGCGCGAAACACAGAACGCCGAGGAAGAGGGCGTGATCTTTGAATGGCTCAGCGCGCCCAAGGGGTTTGTCGGCGATGAGCGGGTCACCGGCGTGATGGTGCAGAAGATGCGCCTGGGCCAGCCCGATGCCACCGGCCGCCAGGCCCCCGAAGTGATTGAAGGCGCAGATTACGTCGAAGAGGCCGATCTGGTCATCAAAGCGCTGGGCTTCGAGCCCGAGGACCTGCCCACCCTGTTCGGCCAGCCCGACCTGCCCGTGACCCGCTGGGGCACCATCAAGGCCGCGTTCGAAACTGGCGAGACCGAGATGGACGGCGTCTATGCCATCGGTGACATCGTGCGCGGTGCCTCGCTGGTGGTCTGGGCGATCCGCGACGGCCGCGACTGCGCGCAAGCCATCATCGACCGGTTCAACGGCAAGGCTGCGCTTGCCGCAGAATAACCTACTGCCCAGCGACAGGAGGGACAGGATGCCCGAATTGCAAGGCCAATGCATGTGCGGCGCGGTCACCGTGACCGCGACCCCCGCCCGCGACGCGCTGGGCGCCTGCCATTGCGACATGTGCCGCCGCTGGACCAGCAGCGCGCTGGTCTCCTTTCCGGCGCAGCCGGGCTATGCGGCGCTGGGGCCGGTCAAGACCTTCACATCGTCGGACTGGGCCGAACGCGCCTTCTGCGAAGAATGCGGATCGGCCCTGTGGTACCGGATCACCCTGCCGGGCGAGATGCACGGCCAGACACAGATCGCGGCCGGCCTGTTCGACAACGCGGCCGGCAACACGCTGAAACTTGAACTCTACATCGACAAGAAGCCCGAGGGTTACGCGTTCGCAGGTGAACGCCGCCAGATGACCGAAGCCGAGGTCATGGCCATGTACGCCCCGTCGGAAGAAGGAGACAGCCAATGACGAAATATGATGCCGATTGGGTCCGGGCCGAGGAAGCCAAGCGCAAGTGGATGGCCGAAAATGGCCTGTATTCCGAGCAGGAAGAGCATTCCTCGTGCGGGGTCGGTCTGGTGGTTTCGGTTGACGGCAAGAAAAGCCGCAAGGTGGTCGAGGCCGGGATCAATGCGCTCAAGGCGATCTGGCACCGCGGCGCGGTGGATGCCGACGGCAAGACCGGCGACGGCGCGGGCATCCATGTGCAGATCCCGGCCCCCTTTTTCTATGACCAGATCCGCCGCACCGGGCACGAGCCCAAGATGGACGAGCTGATCGCCGTGGGGCAGGTGTTCCTGCCGCGCACCGATTTCGGCGCGCAAGAGCGCTGCCGGACCATCGTGGAAACCGAAGTTCTGCGGATGGGTTACTACATCTATGGCTGGCGACACGTGCCGGTGGATGTCACCTGCTTGGGTGAAAAGGCCAACGCGACCCGGCCCGAGATCGAGCAGATCCTGATCTCGAATTCCAAGGGCGTTGACGAGGACACGTTCGAGCGCGAGCTGTACGTCATCCGCCGCCGGATCGAGAAAGCCGCCGCCGCCGCGGGGATTTCGGGTCTGTACCTGGCCTCGCTCAGCTGCCGGTCGATCATCTACAAGGGCATGATGCTGGCCGAGCAGGTCGCTGTGTTCTACCCCGACCTGATGGACGAGCGTTTCGAATCCGCCTTTGCGATCTATCACCAGCGCTATTCCACCAACACCTTCCCGCAATGGTGGCTGGCGCAGCCGTTCCGCATGCTGGCCCACAATGGCGAGATCAACACGCTGAAGGGCAACATCAACTGGATGAAAAGCCACGAGATCCGCATGGCCTCGGCGACCTTTGGCGACTATGCCGAAGACATCAAGCCGATCATTGCGGGCGGATCGTCGGATTCGGCGGCGCTGGATTCGGTGTTCGAGGTTCTGGTGCGCGCGGGCCGCTCGGCCCCGATGGCCAAGACGATGCTGGTGCCGGAAAGCTGGTCGAAACAGGCGGTGGAACTGCCGCAGTCCTGGCGCGACATGTATTCCTACTGCAACTCGGTGATGGAGCCGTGGGACGGCCCCGCCGCGCTGGCCATGACCGATGGCCGCTGGGTCTGCGCCGGGCTGGATCGCAACGGCCTGCGCCCGATGCGCTATGTCGTCACCGGCGACGGTCTGGTGATCGCCGGGTCCGAGGCGGGTATGGTCCCGATCAACGAGGCCAGCGTTAAGGAAAAAGGTGCGCTGGGTCCGGGCCAGATGCTGGCCGTCGACATGAAGAAGGGCAAGCTGTACCGCGACAAGCAGATCAAGGACAAGCTGGCCGCGGCCCTGCCGTTCGGCGAATGGGTCAGCAAGATCAACGATCTGGACGAAAAGCTGGCGAAGGTCGCCGAAAAGCCGCTGTTCACCGGTGAGGAACTGCGCAAGCGCCAGATCGCGGCGGGCTACACGGTCGAGGAACTGGAGCAGATCCTCGCACCGATGGCCGAGGATGGCAAAGAGGCGATCGCCTCGATGGGCGACGACACGCCCTCGGCGGTTCTGTCCAAACAGTACCGGCCGCTCAGCCATTTCTTCCGCCAGAACTTCAGCCAGGTGACCAACCCGCCGATCGACAGCCTGCGCGAATACCGCGTGATGTCGCTGAAGACGCGGTTCGGCAACCTCAAGAACGTGCTGGATGAAGACAGCAGCCAGACCGAGATCGTGGTGCTGGAAAGCCCCTTTGTCGGCAACGCCCAGTGGGAAGAACTGGTGGCGAATTTCGATGCGCCGCTGGCCGAGATCGACTGCACCTTCGAACCCGGCAACGGCGCGCTGAGCGCCGCGTTGGCCCGCATCCGCGCCGAGGCGGAGGAGGCCGTGCGTTCGGGCGCGGGTCACCTGGTGCTGACCGACCAGTATTCCGGCCCCGGCAAAGTGGCGATGCCGATGATCCTGGCCACCAGCGCGGTGCATTCGCACTTGATCCGTCAGGGCCTGCGGACCTTCTGCTCGCTCAACGTGCGCTCGGCGGAATGCATCGACCCGCATTATTTCGCGGTGCTGATCGGCTGTGGCGCGACCGTGGTGAACGCCTATCTGGCCGAGGATTCGTTGGCCGACCGGATCGAACGCGGGTTGCTGGAAGGCAGCCTGACTGAAAACGTCGCGCGTTACCGCGAGGCGATCGACCAGGGCCTGCTGAAGATCATGGCCAAGATGGGCATCTCGGTGATCTCGTCCTATCGCGGCGGCCTGAATTTCGAAGCCGTGGGCCTGAGCCGCGCCATGGTGGCCGAATATTTCCCCGGCATGACCAGCCGGATTTCCGGCATCGGCGTCACCGGCATTCAGTCCAAGGCTGAAGGAATCCACGCCAAAGGCTGGGAGAGTGGCCTGGATGTTCTGCCTATCGGTGGCTTCTACAAGGCCCGCAAATCGGGTGAGACCCATGCGTGGGAAGCGACCTCGATGCACATGATGCAGATGGCCTGCAACCGCGCGTCGTACGAGCTGTGGAAACAGTATTCGGCCAAGATGCAGGCGAACCCGCCGATCCACCTGCGCGACCTGATGGATTTCAAACCGTTGGGCAAGCCGATCCCGATCGAGGAGGTCGAGTCGATCACCTCGATCCGCAAGCGCTTTGTCACCCCGGGCATGTCGCTGGGCGCGCTCAGCCCCGAGGCGCACAAGACGCTGAACGTGGCGATGAACCGGATCGGCGCGAAATCCGACTCGGGTGAAGGTGGGGAAGATCCCGCACACTTCGTGCCCGAGCCGAATGGCGACAACCCCTCGGCCAAGATCAAGCAGGTGGCATCTGGCCGGTTCGGTGTGACCGCCGAATACCTCAATCAGTGCGAAGAGCTGGAAATCAAGGTGGCCCAGGGTGCAAAGCCCGGCGAGGGCGGCCAGCTGCCTGGCATGAAGGTTACCGATCTGATCGCGCGCCTGCGCCACTCGACCAAGGGCGTGACCCTGATCTCGCCCCCGCCGCACCACGACATCTATTCGATCGAGGATCTGGCGCAGCTGATCTATGACCTCAAGCAGATCAACCCGCGCGCCAAGGTGACGGTCAAGCTGGTGGCGTCCTCGGGCGTGGGCACGATCGCCGCCGGGGTGGCCAAGGCCAAGGCCGACATCATCCTGATCTCGGGCCACAATGGCGGCACCGGGGCATCCCCCGCGACCAGCATTAAATATGCCGGCCTGCCGTGGGAAATGGGCCTGACCGAGGCGCATCAGGTTCTGGCGATGAACAACCTGCGCGACCGGGTGACCCTGCGTACCGATGGTGGCCTGCGCACCGGGCGTGACATCGTCATGGCGGCGATGATGGGGGCCGAGGAATACGGCATCGGCACCGCCGCCCTGATCGCGATGGGCTGCATCATGGTGCGCCAGTGCCAGTCGAACACCTGCCCGGTGGGCGTATGTACGCAGGACGAGAGCCTGCGCGCCAAGTTCACCGGCAATGCCGACAAGGTGGTGAACCTGATCACCTTCTACGCACAGGAAGTGCGCGAGATCCTGGCCAGCCTCGGCGCACGGTCGGTCGACGAAATCATCGGCCGGGCCGATCTGCTGGCGCAGGTCAGCCGCGGGTCGGCGCATCTGGACGATCTGGACCTGAATCCGCTGCTGATCACCGTCGATGGCGCGCAAAACATCGTCTATGACCGTGACAAGCCCCGCAACGCGGTGCCTGATACGCTGGACTCTGAAATCGTGCGCGACGCTGCGCGGTTCCTGAAGGATGGCGAGAAGATGCAGCTGTCTTATGCCGTGCAGAACACGCACCGGACGGTGGGCACCCGCGTGTCCAGCCACATCGTGCAGAACTTTGGCATGCGCAACACGTTCCAGCCGGACCACCTGCATGTGAAACTGCAAGGCTCGGCCGGCCAGTCGCTGGGCGCCTTCGCCGCGCCGGGGCTCAAGCTGGAAGTGTCGGGCGACGCCAACGACTATGTGGGCAAGGGCCTGTCGGGCGGTACCATCGTCGTGCGCCCGCCGCAGGTCAGCCCGTTACAGGCCGACCGGAATACGATCATCGGCAACACGGTCCTGTACGGCGCGACCGACGGGTACCTGTTCGCGGCTGGCCGTGCTGGTGAACGCTTTGCCGTGCGCAACTCGGGTGCCACCGTGGTGGTCGAGGGCTGCGGCTCGAACGGGTGTGAGTACATGACCGGCGGCGTTGCGGTGATCCTCGGTGACATCGGTGCGAACTTTGGCGCGGGGATGACGGGTGGCATGGCCTATCTGTACGACCCCGAAGGCAAGGCGCAGCTGCTGATGAACATGGAAACCCTGGTGACCTGCCCCGTAACGGTCGAGCATTGGGAGATGCAGCTGAAGTCGCTGATCGAGCGCCACGCCGCGGAGACCGGCAGCCGCAAGGCCGCCGATATCCTGCAGCACTGGGATGTCGAGCTGTCGAACTTCCTGCAGGTCTGCCCGAAGGAAATGCTGAACAAACTCAGCCACCCGCTGAGCCACGAGGCAGCGGCGGTTCCGGCCGAGTAAGACCGCCTGTGAAGCCTGCCCCGCGTGTTTGAAAAGACACGCGGGGTTTTCGTTTTCTGCCCTCCCGTTTCCGGATTTCTTGAAAAAACATTGCGTGCCGCTAGGCCTGTACACGGAAAGTTTGGAAATTTCGCCAATGCTTCCGCTTGCCGCCAATTTCGCCAGGGAGTCGTCGCATGCCCACGACCTATCTTGACCAGTTCTTTGCCATGGATCCGGCCAGCCCGCCGGCAACGGGGACCCTTCTGACGGTTGAGAAGTACAATCTGGTCGACCAGAACGACGATGGCGACATCGACAGTTCCGACAATGACTCGGTCAACGGCATTGATGTCACCCGATCCTGGCCGGGCGACACGGTGACGATCAACGTGTCCGGTGTGGGGAACGTCACCTACACGGGAATCACCTTCTATCTGGCTGATGGCAGCCGCGTGTTCACCCCGACGGACGGTCAGGTGCTGCAAGAGGGGACGCTAGTCTCGACGACTTTCGTCAATACCGAAGGTCCCTTGGTGGTTCCGGGTGAGCTTGGGCCGCCGTGTTTTACTGCCGGAACAATGATAAAGACACCCGATGGATTGCACCGCGTCGAGGATCTGCAGGCCGGTGACCTGGTCACGACGGTCGACAATGGTGCGCGGGCCCTGATCTGGGTCGGCAGAACCACCGTCGCGGCCGAGGGCAACGCCGCACCGATCCGCTTTGCCGAAGGGGTTTTGGGACTGGACCGTGACACTCTGTTCTCGCCCCAGCACCGGATGCTGATCGACGATTGGCGCGCGGCTTATTTCTACGGCCACCCCGAGGTTTTGATTGCCGCACATTCCCTGGTCAACGGCACGACGGTGACCCGGGTCGAAGGTGGAGAGATCGAGTATTTCCACCTGTTGTTCGACCAACACGAGATCGTCATCGCCAACGGCGCCAAAAGCGAAAGCTACTATCCCGGCCACGCCGTTACGCGGTCTGACCGGGAAACCCAGGCCGAGCTGTTGCGACTGTTCCCGCAGTTGGCAGCGGTGGAAGATGGTGGTCCGAAAACCGCCCGTCCGGTGGTGCGCCCGCGCGAAGGGCGGCTGATCGCGTCATAATTCCGTTCCAAATACCGGTGCTGCGGCGTATAGCAGGAACATGGCGAAGAAAGCAGCGCGCAAATCCCGCGGTAAGTTCAAAAAGGCAACCCGGTCTCGGAAAACGGAAACGCTCATCGTTCGGATTCGGCGGTGGGCACTGCGTGTCGTCGGTGCCCTGGCCGCGGCGTTCGTGGCGCTTGTTTTGCTTTACACCGTGGTCAACCCGCCGATCACCCATACGATCTGGTCCGAGTGGCGCCGCCTGGGCAAGGTGGACCGGGAATGGGTCGCGATCGAGGATATGTCTTCGGTCATGGCCCGGTCGGTCGTTGCGGCCGAGGATGCGAATTTCTGCCTGCATTGGGGCTTTGACGTAAACGCGATCCGCGATGCGCTTGAAGATGGTGGCAACCGCGGGGCGTCGACCATTTCTCAGCAGGTGGTCAAGAATGTCTTTCTGTGGCAGGGGCGCAGTTGGGTGCGCAAGGCGCTTGAGACCTCCATGACCCCGGTCGTCGAAATCCTCTGGAGCAAGAAGCGCATACTCGAGGTGTATCTGAACGTGGCGGAGACCGGTGAGGGACTGTTCGGGATCGAGGCGGCCGCCCGCAAGAATTTTGGAGTCAGTTCCGCCCAACTCAGCCCGGTGCAGGCGGCGCGGCTGGCGGCAATCCTTCCGTCACCGCGAAACCGTTCGGTCACGGACCCGTCGGTTTACACCCGCAGACGAGCCGCCGCGATCCGCGATGGAGCGGCCACCATCCGCGCAGATGGTCGCGCAGATTGCTTCGAGGATTGAAACTTCTGCCCGTCAGCGGCTATTGCTGAGCGGTACTCAATTGGTTCGAATGGATCCACATGGCGCGTTTGTTTCACGTTCCCCTGTCCCCCTTTTGTCGAAAAGTCCGCCTGTCCCTGGCGGAAAAGAAGATCGAAGTCGAATTGGTCGAGGAAAAGTACTGGGAAAAATCCCCGGACTTCTTGCGCAGAAACCCTGCGGCCAAGGTCCCGGTTCTGCGGCTGGATGGCCGGGTGATGTCAGAAAGCGCGGCGATCTGCGAATACATCGAAGAGACGCGGCCGGAACCCGCATTGATGCCAAAAACTCCGGAAGCACGGTTCGAGGTGCGCCGTCTGGTCAGTTGGTTTGATGACAAATTTCACCATGAGGTGACATCCAAGCTGCTGTACGAGCGGGTGAACAAAAAAGTGACCGGTCAGGGCTATCCCGACAGCAAGAACGTCAAGGAAGGCGCGCGGGCAATCAAGTTCCACTTGGATTACATGGCCTGGCTGCTGGATCAGCGGCGCTGGCTGGCGGGGGATCAGATGACATTGGCCGATTTTGCGGCTGCCGCGCATCTGTCGGCGTTGGACTATATTTCGGACGTGGACTGGAATCGCAGCCATGTGGTCAAGGACTGGTACGCCAAGATCAAGTCTCGCCCGGCCTTCCGGTCGATTCTGGCGGATCAGGTGCCGGGCTTCCGCCCGCCCGCCCATTACGCCGACCTGGATTTCTGATAGGTTGGGGCAGGGGGCGGTCTGCCCCCTCTTGGCCCATTGGGCCAATTCACCCCCGAGGATATTTTGGGCCAGATGAACAGCGCGACGGCATTGAAGGACAGGTTGGTGTCGCAGGCCCGGGCCGAGGGGTTCGTGTCGTGCCGGATCTGCCGACCCTGGGACGTGCCGGAAGTGCCTGCGCGGTTGGCCGCCTTTCTGGCGGCCGGTTATCACGGGCAGATGGGCTGGATGGCCGAGCGGGCCCATTGGCGGGGGGATCCGGCGGAGCTGTGGCCTGAAACGCGCTCGGTCATCATGCTGGCCGAGAGTTACACGCCGGATCATGATCCGACCGAGGTTCTGGGCCGACCCGATCGCGGGGCGATCTCGGTCTATGCTCAGAACAAAGACTACCATGATCTGGTCAAAAAGCGGCTGAAGCGGCTGGCCCGGTGGCTGATTGCCGAAGCCGGGGGCGAGGTGAAGGTGTTCGTCGACACCGCGCCGGTGCCCGAGAAAGCACTGGGCCATGCGGCCGGGTTGGGCTGGCAGGGCAAACACACCAATCTGGTCAGCCGGGAGTGGGGCAATTGGGCCTTTTTAGGGTCTGTTTTCACCACTCTGGACCTGCCGACGGACCCGCCGGAAGTGGATCATTGCGGGTCGTGTCGGGCCTGTCTGGATGCCTGTCCGACGGATGCCTTTCCGGCGCCCTATCAACTGGATGCGCGGCGCTGCATTTCCTATCTGACCATCGAGCACAAGGGGCCGGTGGATCAGGAGTTGCGCGGCAAGCTGGGCAACCGGATCTATGGCTGTGATGATTGCCTGGCCGCCTGTCCTTGGAACAAGTTCGCGGTGGCGGCCAGTGACATCCGATATGCCGCGCGCCAAGACCTGATGGCGCCGCCGTTGGCGGAACTGGCCGGGTTGGACGATGCGGCGTTCCGGGCCAGATTCTCGGGTTCTCCGATCAAGCGGATCGGGCGCGACCGGTTCGTGCGAAACGTTCTGTATGCCATCGGCAATTCCGGGTCGTCGGAGTTGATTCCGGTCGCGCAGGCGTTGATCGAGGATGCCGACCCCACGGTGGCCGACGCGGCGCGCTGGGCGGTCGAACAACTGTCGTGAATGCCGCAAACAGGCTGGACGCGTCGGTTCAAACCGCTACACCCGTGACTGCGAACAGGATGGAGATCCCGATGGCGTTGGCTTTGGGCGTGGATACCGGTGGAACCTACACCGATGCGGTGCTGATCCGGGACGAGGAAGAGGTGATCGCCTCGGCCAAGTCCCTGACCACACGCGAGGATCTGGCGATCGGCGTCGGGCGGGCGATCCGGGCGGTGCTGGACCAGGCGCAGGTCGCGCCCGTTCAGATCTCGATGGCGTCGCTGTCGACGACGCTGGCCACGAACGCGCTGGTCGAGGGGCAGGGCGGGCGCGTTGCGCTGATCTATGTCGGGTTTCGGGACGGCGATCTGGACAGGCATGGGCTGCGCGATGCGCTGAAGGGTGACCCGGCGCTGGTGATCGCGGGCGGGCACAGCCATGCCGGGGCCGAGGCCGCGCCGTTGGATACAGGGGCGTTGACCGAATTTCTGGACCAGCAGTCCGGGATTTCCGGGTTCGCGGTCGCAGCCCAGTTCGCCACGCGCAACCCCGCGCACGAGCTTGAGGTCGCGCGGATCATCGCCGAAAGGACCGGTGCGCCGGTGACCTGCTCGCATCAGTTGTCGGCCAAGCTGAACGGGCCGAAACGTGCGGTGACGGCAGTGCTGAACGCACGTCTGATCGGAATGATCGACCGCCTGATCGGCCGGGCGCAGGATGTGTTGCTCGAGCTGGGCATCGACGCGCCGATGATGGTGGTGCGTGGGGATGGCGCCTTGATGAGCGCCGAGCAGGCGCGGAAGCGGCCGATCGAAACCATTCTTAGCGGTCCGGCGGCCTCGATCGTGGGCGCGCGCTGGCTGACCGGAGTTCAGGACGCGCTGGTGTCGGATATCGGAGGGACGACGACCGATGTGGCGCTGATCCGTGATGGAAAACCGGCGATCGACCCGGCGGGCGCCCGGGTCGGCGGGTTCCGCACCATGGTCGAGGCGGTGGCGATGCGCACGCATGGTCTGGGCGGTGACAGCCAGGTGCATGTGGTGACGGAGGGCCTGCGCGGCGGTGTGTTCCTGGGTCCGCGCCGGGTGCTGCCGGTGTCGCTGATCGCGGCCCAGGCGCCCGGGGTGGTCCATGCCGCGCTGGACGAGCAGTTGCGCGCGACCACGGTGGGCGAGCACGACACCCGTTTCGCCCGCCGCGTGCCCGGCATCCACGCCGAGGGTCTGGGCCCGCGCGAGGCGGGGCTGCTGGAGCGGCTGGGGGACAAGGTTATGTCCCTGAGCGCCCTGTTGCGCACGCGGATGGAAAACGGTGCTCTGACCCGGCTGGTGGATCGCGGGATCGTTCAGGTTTCGGGGGTGACGCCGTCGGATGCCAGCCACGTTCTGGGGCGCCTGTTCGATTGGGATGCCGATGCCGCGCGCAAGGCGCTGGAGTTGATTGCTCGCCGTCGTGTGGGGTCGGGCGACCGGCTGGCGGGCTCGGCCGATGAGCTGGCCGGGATGATCGTGGATCAGTTGACCGAGCAGACCGTTTTAACCTTGTTAGAGACTGCTTTTGCGGAAGAGGCCGAGGCGTTCGGCCTGCCGCCCGAGGATCTGGCGCGCCATGTGCTGACGCGGCGGGGCTTGCGCGGGCATCGCGGTCTGCTGGCGTTGGACACGAGGCTGGACGTGGATGTGGTCGGGCTGGGAGCCTCGGCGCCGAGCTATTACCCGGCGGTCGGCGAGCGGCTGCGCTGCACCATGGTGCTGCCCGACCATGCCGGGGTGGCCAACGCGATCGGGGCTGTCGTGGGGCGGCTGACCATGCGGCGGGCGGGCACGGTGACCGCCCCGTCCGAAGGCCGGTACCGCGTGCATCTGAACGACGGGCCGCAGGATTTCCCCGAACCCGAACCCGCGTTGGACCTGCTGGAGGCCGAACTGCGGCGCGAGACCGAAAGCGCCGTGCGCGAAGCCGGGGCCGAGGATATCCGCGTGATCGTCAACCGTGACATCCGCACCGCCCGGATCGAAGGCAAGGATGTCTTCGTCGAGGCGATGCTGACCGTCGAAGCCAGCGGCCGCCCGCGGGTGGCCGTCGGCTGACCTTTATTCGGCGGCGCTGCTGCGTTTGGGCAGAACCCAGTCCGGGCGCGGGAAGTGGCAGGTATAGCCGTTGGGGATACGCTGAAGGTAGTCCTGATGCTCGGGCTCGGCCTCCCAGAAATCGCCCACGGGTTCGACCTCGGTCACGACCTTGCCGGGCCACAGCCCGCTGGCATCCACATCGGCGATCGTGTCCAGCGCGATCTGTTTCTGCGTTTCGTCGCAGTAGTAGATGGCCGAGCGATAGCTCATCCCAATGTCATTGCCCTGGCGGTTCACGGTGGTCGGGTCGTGGATCTGGAAGAAGAACTCGAGCAGATCGCGATAGGTGATCTGCGCGGGGTCGAACCAGATCTCGATCCCTTCGGCATGGGTGCCGTGGTTGCGATAGGTCGCGTTGGGCACGTCGCCGCCGGTATATCCGACGCGGGTGCGCAGAACGCCGGGCAGCTTGCGGATCAGGTCCTGCATGCCCCAGAAGCAGCCTCCGGCCAGAACGGCGCGTTGTTCGGTCATTTCGGGTCCTCCACTTGATCGAGGTATTCGCCATAGCCCTCGGCCTCCATGTCGTCACGATGGACGAACCGCAGCGCGGCGGAGTTGATGCAGTAACGTAGCCCACCCTGATCCAGCGGACCATCGGGAAACACATGGCCCAGGTGGCTGTCGCCGTGTTTCGAGCGGACCTCGGTCCGGATCATGCCCAGCGAGCGGTCCTCCAGCTCGGTGACGTGGTCATGCACGATGGGTTTGGTGAAACTGGGCCAGCCGCAGCCCGACTCGTATTTGTGGGTCGAGGCGAACAGCGGCTCGCCCGATACGATATCCACGTAAATGCCGGGTTCTTTGTTGTTCAGGTGTTTTCCGGTGCCGGGGCGTTCGGTCCCGTTGCGCTGGGTGACGTGGAATTCCTCGGGCGACAGGGCCGCGACAACCGATGGATCTTTGGTATATTTGGGCATGGGTCCTCCGGCATTGCATACGTTGCCGAGATATTTGGGGTGCGCCGCGACAAAAGCAAAGCCCTGTTTCACCCGGCTCGCGCGATCGTGCGGGTGATCTGCCGCCGTGCTTCGAGCGTATCATTACCAAAGAGGAGGTCACGCCATGTTCAGAATGTTGCTGTTGTCTGCCTTGTTGTTGATCGGTCGAACGGTGCAGGCCGCGCCCGTGTCCGGAGAATTCCCATCTATCGACGGCGGCACGCTGTCGCTGTCGGACTGGCGCGGCCAGCCGGTTCTGGTGGTCAACACGGCCTCGCAATGCGGGTTTACCGGGCAGTATTCCGGGCTGCAAAAGCTGCAGGACACCTATGGACCCGAAGGTTTGGTGGTTCTGGCGGTCCCGTCGGATTCCTTCAATCAGGAATTGGAAACCGCCAGTGAGGTCAAGGAGTTCTGTGAGTTGAACTATGACCTGACCCTGCCCATGACCGACATCACCCCCGTGACCGGCCCGCAGGCCCACCCGTTCTACAAGGCTGTCGCGGCCGAAACCGGGTTTGTGCCGGGCTGGAATTTCAACAAGATCCTGCTGAGCCCCGATGGCGAGGTCGTGGCGACCTTTGGGTCGACGACCCGGCCGGACTCTCGCAAGCTGCGCAGTCAGGTCGAGGCGCTGCTGCGCTGAACTGGCTGGCGTGACAACTGCACGGCCAGAATGCCCAGCGTGGTGACCGCAACACCAACGGCATCCATTGCGCCCAACCGTTCACCCAGCAGAATCGCGGCGATCGTGACCCCGAACACCGGGTTGAGGAAATGGAAGGTCGCCGCGCGGATCGGCCCGATCCGGTTGAGCAGCAGGAACCAGATCAACGTGGCCAGCAGGCCGGGGAACAGGGTCGTGTAGGTGAAGGCCAGCGCCAGCGGCCAGGTCGGGCGGACATAGATCGTCTCGAACAACGGGGCGGCGACGAACAGAACCGCCGAGCCGACAAACATCTGCAAACCGACGACCATCATGAAATTCCCGCCCGAGGTCGCCCCGCGCACGGCCAGCGTGGCGAAGGTCAGCGCCAGCGCGCCCAACCCGCAAAGGGCAACGCCAAACAGGTCGATCCCGGCGCTGATCCGGCTGCTCATGATCAAGGCCACGCCGGCGAACCCGGCCAGGAGACCCAAAACACCCAGCGGGCGCAACCGTTCCCCGAACAGCAGCCAGCCGGCCAGCGCCACCAGCAATGGCATGGTCGAGGCGATGATCGCCGCGACCGAGGCCTCGACCGTTTGCATTGCATAGAAATTCAGACCCAAATACAGGGCATTCTGGCAGATTCCGAACAGGATGGTCGCGTACCATTGCGACCGCGTCAGGTGCCAGCTCTGGCCCATGGCCCGGGCGATTGCCACACCCAGGATGCCGGAAATCAGGAAGCGAACCGCCAGTGAAAACAGCGGCGAAGCATCCGCGACGATGATCCGCGCCGAGGTAAAGGCCGACGACCAGATGAAGGCAAAGGCCAGCCCCATGGCGATGGCGCGCAGATCCATGACCGCTCCTGTTTGAATATGCGGCGACTGTTTCCGATTTTCCCTCAGGCCACAAGCGCCCGAGCGTCAAAAAAGACACATGGTGCGGGCAAGTTTTCCCTGGGTGCCGGTTTTATTGATTGACTGGCCAATTAAAGATATCCGCTCGGTGATCTGACATCTAAAGGGAGGTTTGTCGGTGCTATTGGAATACATCCTGTCATTCGGGGTCCTGCTTGCTCTTGGGCTAGTAGCGTTCTTCGTCGTGAAATGGTGGAACCTGCGGTGCGTGGGCGTGACACCTGTACATCTGTTCACTTTCATCGCGATCCTGTTCACATCCGGCCTGGATGTCGGGCTGATCATGTTCCCGCTCACCGAATTCGGAGGCTATGCCGAAGATCCGGCCTATGCGTTCGCAAACCCGCTGGCGGTCGAGTTCGGGTTCTGGGGTTTCCTGATCTGGGCCTTCTATTTCCTGACGGCCTTCTATTTCTGCGTCATCGAGCCCCGAGTGCAGTTCTTTGAGATCCCGGTGGTCAAGCTGATCAACAATGTGGTGATCATCGGGACCTGCGCTTTCACCGCCAGCCTGTTCCTGATCTACCTGCCCGGATACCTGCCCGAAGTTGGTGATGGCGAGTCCGTGGTGACCACGTTTTACATCATCGTATTTGTCGTCATTCTGGCCGCGGCCTATTCCTCGACTGACCTGAAATACGTGCGGATTCTTTCTGTCGGCTCGACGTTTCTGTTTCTGGCGCTGATCCTTGGCATGTGGGCCGCGGCCGGTATGGGCGTTGCGGGTTTCGTGGAAACCAGCAGCAATATCGGGGCGTATTTCGCCAATATCCACAAGTTCATACTGCCTCTGACCGACTATCACGCCTTCTACCTGTTCTGGTGGTTTGCCTGGTCGATCATGATCGGTCAGTTCACCTCGCGCTTTGTCGGAGGGCTGACCACCTGGCAATTGCTGGCGGCGCTGCTGATCTTTCCGTCGATCCCCTTGGCGATCTGGTTCAGCGTGCTTTACTACTATCACCTGAACGGCATCAGCACCGCAGGCATCACCAACATCGCGATGGTGATCGTCGGCGTGACCTTCGTGATTAACTCACTGGACTCGCTGATCAGGCTCTATACCGACAACCTGAACATGACGGTCGAACGCTTCGGTAAGACGGCCTATGTTGCCGGCAATGTGGTGCTTCTGTTTGTGCTGACGCTTCTGTTCCAGAGCCAGTGGCTGCAGATTCAGTGGATCGGCGCCGTGGTGGTTGGCCTCTACCTCGCCTGCGTGGTCTATATCCTGGTCGTCAAGCGCACAGAGGTGATGAGCATCGACTCGATGCCCGAAGATCGGGATCTGGATTTCCACAAGGTCGAGACTGTTCACTGACCTCGGCCCGCCGGACCCGGTAAACAAATACCAAAGAAAAAGGGCCGCGAAATCGCGGCCCTTGATCGTTTTCCCTAAGGCGCGGATCAGCTGTTGACGCTGTCCTTCAGGGCCTTGGCGATGGTCATCTTCACAACCTTGTCGGCTTCTTTGGTGAAGGTCTCACCAGTGGCCGGGTTGCGAACCTGACGCTCGGGGCGCTCGCGGCAGTAGATCTTGCCGACGCCCGGCAGGGTCACAGCGCCTCCGGCCGAAACTTCGCGGGTGATCAGGCCAGTGATCGCCTCCAGCGCCGCGTTCGCGGATTTCTTGTCGGTTCCCATTTCCTCAGCGAGAGCAGCAACCAGCTGAGTCTTCGTCATAGGCTTTGCCATTTCTTGGTCTCCTTAACGTGCCCGATCTATTGGGCCTCACCGCGTAACTGTAACGGGATATTGTGGGCGAACACAACGAATAGTAGCACCGAAACCCCAAAAAATATGGGGATTTCGTTGCTTTTTTGCGTCAGAGGAAGGCCGTTTCGTCGAACGAGCGCAATTTCCGGCTGTGCAAACGTTCCAGCGGCATGCCTCGCAGGTGTTCCATCGCGCGGATTCCGATCGCCAGATGGCGGCTGACCTGGGTTGTATAGAACTCGGACGCCATGCCGGGCAACTTCAATTCTCCATGCAGGGGCTTGTCGGACACGCACAGCAAAGTGCCGTAGGGCACGCGGAAGCGATAGCCGTTTGCGGCGATCGTGGCGCTTTCCATGTCCAGCGCGATCGCGCGCGACTGGCTCAACCGTTGCACCGGGCCGGATTGGTCGCGCAGTTCCCAGTTACGGTTGTCGACCGAAGCCACCGTGCCGGTGCGCATGATCCGCTTCAGCTCATAGCCTTCCAGCTCGGTCACTTCGGCCACGGCGCGTTCCAGCGCGACCTGAACTTCGGCCAGCGGCGGGATCGGCACCCAGACGGGCAGATCGTCGTCCAGCACCTTGTCTTCGCGCAGATAGGCATGGGCCAGCACGAAGTCCCCCAGAGCCTGCGTGTTGCGCAGCCCCGCACAGTGGCCGACCATCAGCCAGGCATGCGGGCGCAGGACCGCGATGTGATCGGTGGCGGTCTTGGCGTTGGATGGGCCGACGCCGATATTGACCAGCGTGATTCCCGACCCGTCGGCGCGTTTCAGGTGATAGGTCGGCATCTGCGGCAGTTTCAGCGGCTGTTCCAGCGGCGCGTCGGGGTCGGTGATCTCGACATTCCCGGTCGAGACGAAACTGGTGTAGCCGCTGTTCGGGTCGGCCAGTTGCGCGCGGGCGTAGTTCTCGAATTCCGAGACATAGAACTGGTAGTTGGTGAACAGAACGTGGTTCTGGAAATGGTCCGGGTCGGTGGCGGTGTAGTGGGCCAGCCGGGCCAGTGAATAGTCGATGCGCTGGGCGGTGAACAAGGCCAGTGGGCCGACGCCATCCTGCGGTTCGTGCACACCGTTGACGATGTCGTCATTGGTGGTGGTCAGGTCGGGCACGTCGAACACGTCGCGCAGGGTGAACCCGGCCGCTCCCTGATGCGGCACCACCAGATCGGGGTTGCCGGCCACGGCGAAATGCACCGGCATCGGCGTGGTCGAGGGGCCGATGGTCACCGGCTGATTGTGGTTCTTGATCAGCAGCGCGATCTGCTGCGTGAGGTAGGACCGGAACAGATCCGGCCGGGTCACCGTGGTGGCATGAACCCCCGGCTCGGACACGTGACCAAAGCTCAGGCGGCTGTCCACATGCGCGTAGGACGCCGTACGGATACGAATTTCCGGGTAATAGGCTCTGTAACGGACCTTGGGCGTGCCGCTTTCCATGGCCTCGGCAAAGCTGTCGCACAGAAAGGCGGTGGCCTCGTTGTACAGCTCTTCCAGCCGGGCAACGGCCGCGGCGGCATCGGTGAAAATCTCGGGGTCCCGTGGGTCGGGCGTTGTTATTTTTGTCATGCGAGGGGTTCCAGAAGGTCAATTTTTTCGAATGTGCGGACATCCACCAGTCCCAGATCGGATATCCGCAGTTCGGGGATGACGACAAGGGCCAGCAGCGAGTGCTGCATATAGGCGTTGTTCAACTGGCAGCCGCAGGCCTGCATCGCCTCGACCATCTTCTGCGCCTTGGCCGCGACGTTCGCGGCCGGGCTGTCGGACATCAGGCCCGCAATGGGCAGTTCGACCAGCGCCAGCTCTTCGCCATCACGGAAGATGGTGATGCCGCCGCCTACTTCGGCCAGGCGATTGGCGGCCAGCGCCATCTGATCGCGGTTGGTGCCGACCACGATCATGTGGTGGCTGTCATGCGCCACAGTCGAGGCCATGGCCATCCGGCCCTGATAGCCAAAGCCCGAAACGAAGGCGTTGGTCACGCCGCCCGTGGCGCGGTGCCGCTCGACCAGCGCAATCTGGCAGACATCGCCTTCGCCCTCGACCAGCCCGCCGATAATGGGCAACTCGGCCTTCAGCGCCTGGGTGGGGGCCTGGTTCTCGACCACGCCGATCACGTTTGCACGCACGCGATTGGCGCCTTCGGGCGCGGAGATCTCGAAATCGGCGGCGGTCAGGGCATGGCCCAGATGCACCGTGTTGCGTGCCCGGTCGGGCCATTCGTAATGCGGGCACTCCACCGTGATCGCGCCGTTCTCGGCCACCACCCGCCCACGGGCGATGGCCATCTCGATCGGCAGTTCAGTCAGGTTCGAACTGAGGATCACGTCCGCCCGGCGGCCCGGCGTGATCGAGCCGATCTCGCGTTCCAGCCCGAAATGGGTGGCGGTGTTGATCGTGGCCATCTGCAGGGCGATCAGCGGGTCGCACCCACAGGCGATGGCATGGCGCACGACGCGGTTCATGTGGCCCTCGTTCACCAGCGTGCCCGAGTGGCAGTCATCGGTACACAGGATGAAGTTGCGCGGGTCCAGCCCCTTTTCGGTGACCGCGGTGATCTGGCTTTCCACGTCATACCAGGCCGAGCCCAGCCGCATCATCGACCGCATCCCCTGCCGCACGCGGGCAATGGCGTCGGCCTCGCAGGTGCCTTCGTGGTCATCCGCCGGGCCGCCGGCGACATAGGCTGCAAAATCAGGCCCTAAATAAGGGGATGCATAGTGTCCGCCCACCGTCTTGCCCGCGCGCTGGGTGGCGGCGATCTCAGCCAGCATCTTGGGGTCGGCGTTGATCACACCGGGAAAGTTCATCATCTCGCCCAGCCCGATGATGCCGGGCCAGGTCATCGCCTCGGCCACGTCTTCGGCGGTGATCTCATAGCCGGTGGTTTCCAGCCCCGGCGCCGAGGGCGCGCAGGACGGCATCTGGGTGAAGATGTTGACTGGCTGCATAAGCGCCTCGTCATGCATCATCCGCACGCCGTCCAGCCCCAGTACGTTGGCGATCTCATGCGGGTCGGTGAACATCGACGTGGTGCCATGCGGGATCACCGCGCGGGCGAATTCGGCCGGGGTCAGCATGCCGGATTCGATGTGCATATGCGCGTCGCACAGGCCGGGGATCATGTAGCGGCCCTTGGCCTCGATGATCTGTGTGTCGGGCCCGATGCAGTGGCTGGCGTCGGGGCCGACATAGGCCACGCGTCCGGCGGCGATGGCGATGGAGTGATCGGGCAGCGCCTCGCGGCTGTGCACGTTGATCCAGATCCCGCCGCGAATGACCATGTCGGCGGCTTCGCGGCCAGCGGCAACGGCGATCAGGCGGGGGGCGACGTCGGGCCAAGAGGGGAAGGGTGCGTATTCCATGGCACAACTTTCCCGAATGCATCGGAAGGTGCAACCCCTGCCGTGCCACCTTCATGAAACCGTCATCCGACCGGGCGCGGGGCAGCAAATGCTTGATCGGCGCTGCGATGCGGGGTCTGGTAGCGACATGGATTACGAAACCATAGATGCGGACAGTTTCGGCCGCAGCCTGCGCGGGATCGGGCTGAACCTGCTGGTGCGCGACGTGCGGGCGGAATGCGCTTTTTTGGAGACTGTTTTTGGCCTGAAATCCCATCAGGTGACGGCGGATTTTGCCATCGTCACCTATGGCGATCAGGTGTTTCAGCTGCATTCGGACGGCACCTATCATTCCAACCCGCTGCTGGGGCTGGTTCCCGAAACGCCCCCACGCGGTGGCGGGATCGAGATTCACCTGTACGACACTGACCCGGACGAGGCGGCGGAGCGCGCCAGGTCCACGGGCGCGGTCGTGCTGCAGGAGCCGACCGACAAGCCCCATGGCCTGCGCGAGACCTATATTTTGTGCGAGAACGGCTATGCCTGGGTTGCCAGCCGCCCCAAAGACGGCTGAAAGTCAGGCGCGGTGTTGCTCGGCCGCGATTTCCGCCCTGATCCACTCGGCAAAGGCCACGGCACCCGGCGTCTCCTCGGCCTGGGGCGACAGCAGCAGGTAATAGGCTTCGGGCATCGGCGCGCGATGTTCAAAGGGTGCGATCAGGCGGCCTTCGTCCAGCAGGCGCTTTGCGATGGTGTCATGGGCCAGGCACAGCCCGCCGCCGGCCATCGCGACGGACAGGCCGACCATATAGGTCGTGGCATAGGTAATCGGCGAATTTTCCCAGTTTAGACCCTGATCTTCGGCCCAGCTGGCCCAGTTCGACAGCAGGTTTGAGCAATCATACAGCGGTTGCTGCTGAAGGTTTTCCAGCGTGACCGGATAGTCGGGGGCACAGACGGGGTAGTAGTGATCGCTGCGCAAAAGCTCGGTGCGGACCGTGTCGGCCGGGCGCAGGGAATAGCGGATCTCGACCGCCGCGCCTTCGGCCATCTCGCGCGGCTCCCACAACTCGGTGAAGATGTTCAGGTGGACATCGGGGTGCAGCGCACGGAACGCGGGCAGGCGGGGGGCCAGCCAGTTCACCGAAAAGGTGATGTTGCACTGCACCTGTACGGTATTTTCCTGCTGCCCGGTTACGGCCTGGGTGCCGCGCACCAACGTTCGGAACGCCTCGCGCACCACGGGCAGATAGGTGATGCCGGCCTCGGTCAGTTCCAATGCGCGGGGACGGCGGTGAAACAGAGGTTGGCCTAAATATCCCTCCAGCGATTTGATCTGCTGGCTGACGGCGCTTTGCGTCATGTTCAGATCGCGCGCCGCGCCGGTGAACGACAGGTGGCGGGCGGCGGCCTCGAAGGTGCGCAGCCAGCCAAGCGGGGGAAGGGGAGTCCGGGGTTTCATAATCCAATCATAAGTTCAGCTAATGCCAAAACGCCAATTTTTTCGTTGGTCAATTGCGCCCCGGCCCGGCACGGTTTTCACCAGCCACCTGTCCAAGCCGAATGGAGCCCCCGGATGAGCGTCACCAATCTGAAGCCGAATATCGACCATTGGCAGGAGCGCGTGGACATGGCCGCCGCCTTCCGCTGGACCGAGCGGTCGAACATGCACGAAGCGGTCGCCAATCACTTCAGCCTTGCCGTGAACGAGGATGGCACGCAGTTCCTGATGAACCCGAACCAGATGCATTTCGCGCGCATCCGCGCCTCGGACCTGCTGCTGCTGGACGCCAACGATCCCGACACGATGAACAAGCCGGGCGCACCGGACCCCACCGCATGGGGGCTGCATGGTTCGATTCACCGGAAATGCCCGCATGCGCGTTGCGTGATGCATGTGCATTCGATTTTTGCCACCGTCCTGGCCTCCTTGGCCGACAGCAACCTGCCGCCGATCGACCAGAACACTGCAACCTTTTTCAACCGCTATGTCATTGATGACGAATTCGGCGGTTTGGCTTTTGAAAGCGAGGGTGAGCGTTGCGCGACAATGCTGCAAGACCCGAAAAAGAAGGTCATGATCATGGGCAACCACGGTGTGCTGGTGATTGGCAACAATGCAGCGGATGCCTTTAACAGACTCTATTATTTCGAGCGCGCCGCCGAGACCTATGTACGCGCCCTCCAGACGGGCCGGCCGTTGCGGGTGCTTTCGGACGAGATCGCCGAAAAGACCGCGCAGGAGCTGGATGACTACCCGGGGCAGGCCGAGGCGCATCTGCGTGAAATAAAGGCCGTTCTGGATGCGGAAGGCTCGGACTACGCCACCTAGAGGGTTTTGTCATGACCGATGCCCCGCATGATCCCGAAGCCGCCCGCTGGCACTATCGGCCGTCTGACCCTGTTGCGTTGAACCCTTTGTTCAGTTGGCCACCGCGCCCGATCGCCGTTTTGAAATGGTATTCCGGGGCGTGGCTGCCGATCACAGCGCTGACCCTGTGCATGGGGCTGGCCGTGATTGCTTATGTGCTGTTCCTGCCGCCGCTCGAGGCGATGCAAAGTTTTGCGCCCGGCTGGATGTTCCGCGTCTGGCTGCTGAACATGGTGCCTCAGATCCTTGTTGCGGGTGGGCTGCATTGGTGGCTCTATATGCGCCAGGGGCAGGGTATGTACAAAAAGTTCGATCGCCGCGACCTGACCCGCGACAACGGAACCTTCACCTTCCGCAATCAGGTCTGGGACAACATCTGGTGGACCCTGGGCAGCGCCATGACGGTGGCGACCGTCTATCAATGGGGTATCTACTGGGCGATGGCCAACGGGTATGCGCCAACGGTCACTTGGGCCAGCGCGCCGGTCTGGTGCGTGGTCTGGATGCTGTTCATTCCGATGTGGTCGGGTCTGCATTTCTATTGGGTGCACCGGCTGGAGCATCACCCGAAACTGTACAAGCATGTGCACGCCGTTCATCACCGCAACGTCAATGTTGGGCCGTGGTCGGGCATCTCGAACCACTGGTACGAGAATCTGCTGTATTTCACGACCTATTTCATCCACCTGATCGTGCCCTCAAACCCGTTGCATCTGCTGTTTCATGTCTATTTCCAGCAGATCAGCCCGGTCCTGTCCCATTCGGGGTTCGAAAAGCTGAAAGCAGGGGACACGGATGCCGCGCGGGCAGGCGATTTCTTTCACCAGCTGCACCACCGGTATTTCGAGTGCAACTACGGCACGTCCGAGATCCCGTTCGACAAGTGGTTCGGCACCTACCACGACGGGTCGGCCGAGGCGACGACGCGGACGCGGGCCTACAAGAAACAGATGTATACCTAGCCGGACCGGCTGCGCAGGGCTCGTGGACTGAGACCGAACTCGGCCCGAAAGGCGCGGGTCAGCGCGCTGGGGTCTTCATAGCCCGCGCGCAGAGCGATTTCGGCGATACTCAGGTCGGTTTCCGCGGCCAGCTTGCGCGCAAGGTTCAGACGCATCCGACGATAGACCTTGGCCGGCCCGGCCCCCAAGTCCGCCCGCATCCGGGATTCCAGTGCTTTTTGCGACCGTCCCACGCGCCGGGCGATCTCGGGGATCGGCAGAGGGGTCTCGAGATTTTCCTGCATCAGTGCCAGCGCCTTGTTGACATGCGAACTGGCCGAGCCTGCGCCGCCGGAATGTGACCGGGCGGAGTCGCGCGTCATGAACAGCTGCGCGACTTCCAGTGCCAGCGCCTGACCGTGATCCTGCCCGATCAGGTGCATCACCAGATCAAAGGCGGCCATGGCGCCCGAGCAGGTGATGCGGTCACCGTCGATGACATAGCGCTCGCGGCAGGTCTCGACTTCGGGGAATCGCTCGGTGAACGCGGTCAGTTCCTCCCAATGGATCGTGGCGCGGTGGCCGTTCAGCAATCCGGCCTGGGCCAGCAACCAACTGCCGGTGTCCAGCCCGGCGAGGGTGCGAAAGCGCCGCGTCGCCGCACGCAACCCCGCCTGGGTGCGCCAACCACCATGTGCTTGAAACCCGTAGGAGGGCATCACCAGCAGCATATCCCCATCCGCATCCGTAAGCGCCGCATGGGGTGCCACCTGCAACCCTGAGGACGACGTGACCGGCCTTGGATCCAGTGACAGGAATTGCCAGTCATACAGTCGCTGCCCCGACAGCGTGTTGGCCGCGCGCAGCGGCTCGACCGCATTGGCCAGGCAATGGTTCGAGAACCCGTCGAACAGAAGTACCCCGAATCGCTGCAGTGCGGCGGGTGATTTGGTCCATCTCTGCATGATTGAAGTCTAGTTCTGCATTATTGAGACCTCAAGCCGCGTCAGGATTGTCGCACGCCCAGGAACCGGAGACCCGCGATGCAATATGGCCTGACCGACGAGCAGGAGATGATCGTCTCGACCGTCCGCAGCTTTGTGGAGAATGAGATCTATCCCCACGAAGAGCTGGTCGAGCGCTCCGGCGATGTGCCGAAAGAGATCGCCGACGAGATCAAGCGCAAGACGATCGAGCTGGGCTTCTATGCCTGCAACTTTCCCGAAAGCGTGGGCTGTGCCGGGCTGAACCACTTGGAATTCGCGCTGGTCGAGCGCGAGTTGGGGCGCGGGTCGATGGCGTTGAACCATTTCTTCGGGCGGCCGCAGAACATCCTGATGGCCTGTCAGGGCGATCAGGTCGAGCGCTATCTGATGCCCACCGTGCGCGGCGAGAAAATGGACGCGCTGGCGATGACCGAACCGGGCGCGGGTTCGGATGTGCGGGGCATGAAATGCTCGGCCGTGCGTGACGGTGGCGATTGGGTCGTGAACGGCACCAAGCATTTCATCTCGGGCGCGGAACATGCCGATTTCATCATCGTCTTCATCGCCACGGGCGAGGATCAGACGCCGAAAGGTCCCAAGAAGCGCATCACCGCCTTTCTGGTCGATCGCGGCACGCCGGGCTTCACCATCCGCGACGGCTACAAATCGGTCAGTCATCGCGGTTACAAGAACATGGTGCTGGATTTCGACGACTGCCGCCTGCCCGACGCGCAGGTGCTGGGCGAGGTCGATGGCGGGTTCGAGGTGATGAACACCTGGCTGTATGCCACTCGCATCACCGTGGCGGCCATGTGCGTGGGCCGCGCCCGCCGGGCCTTCGACTATGCGCTGGACTATGCCGCCACCCGCGAACAGTTTGGCCAGAAGATCGGCAAGTTTCAGGGCGTCAGCTTTCAGATCGCCGACATGATCACCGAGATCGACGCCGCCGACCTGCTGACCCTGGCCGCCGCCGACCGGCTGGACAAGGGCCTGCCCGCCAACCGCGAGATCGCCTCGGCCAAGCTCTATGCCTCGGAAATGCTGGCGCGGGTGACCGATGCGGCGATCCAGGTGCATGGCGGGATGGGCCTGATGGACGACTATCCGCTGGAACGCTTCTGGCGCGATGCCCGGGTCGAGCGGATCTGGGACGGCACCAGCGAGATCCAGCGCCACATCATCAGCCGCGATCTTCTGCGCGCGTTGGGGGCGTGAACATGACGCCGGGCCTGAGCGGCGCGGCGGGTGCGCTCGCGCCGGGAAAGCTCGCCGCGCTGAGGCGGATGCTAGGGTTCCGCTCGCTGGCGGTGATTGGCGGAGGCGCATGGTGCGCCGAGGTCATCCGGCAGGTGCGGAAACTGGGTTTCACCGGCCCGGTCTGGCCGGTGCATCCCAAGGCCGACGAGGTGGCGTGCGAGCGCGTCTTTGCCACGATCGAGGACCTGCCCCAAGCGCCCGACGCGGCCTTTGTCGGCATCAATCGCCGCGCCACCATCGAGGCGGTCGAGGTTCTGTCCCGCATCGGCGCGGGCGGGGCGGTGTGTTTCGCCTCGGGCTTTACCGAGGCGCAGGCCGAGGACGCCGATGGGGCCGACTTGCAGGTGCAGCTTGTAACTGCAGCGGGGGACATGCCGATCCTCGGACCCAACTGTTACGGCTTCGTCAACGGTCTGGACCGGGTGGCGATCTGGCCCGACCAGCACGGGATGCGCCCGGTGGACCGGGGCGTCGCGATCCTGACGCAAAGCTCGAACATCGCCATCAACATGACCATGCAGCGCCGGGCGCTGCCGCTGGCCTTCATGCTGACCTGCGGGAATCAAGCGCAAACCCATCAGGCCGAAATCGCCATGGCGCTGCTGGAGGATGACCGGATCACCGCCATCGGCCTGCATGTCGAGGGCTTCGGCGACCTACGCAAATGGGAAGCGCTGGCGGCCAAGGCGCGTGACCGGGGCGTACCGATCGTGGCCCTCAAGGTGGGGCGGTCAGCACAGGCGCAGGCGGCGACCATTTCGCACACTGCGTCGCTGGCGGGGGGTGATGCCGGGGCGCAGGCGTTTCTGGACCGGCTGGGAATCGCGCGGCTGGGGGACGTGCCCGAGTTTCTGGAAACACTGAAACTGTTGCATGTCACCGGGCCGCTGGACGGGACAGGAGTGGCGACGATCAGCTGTTCCGGTGGCGAGGCCAGCTTGGCCGCCGACATGGCCGAAGGAACCGGCCTGCACTTTCCGCCGCTCACCGTAGATCAGGTTTCGGGCCTGCGCGCGGCGCTGGGGCCGATGGTGGCGCTGGCCAATCCACTGGACTACCACACCTATATCTGGCGCGACGCTGACGCGATGGCACGGGCGTGGTCGGCGATGACGGGGCCGCATGTGGCGATGACGATCTCGATCGTTGACTACCCTCACACCGATGCCGCCGATTGGGACTGCGCCACCCGTGCGGCGTTGACCTGCGCAAGCGAAACCGGTCGCCCCTTTGCCGTGGCCGCGACCTTGCCGGAACTGATGCCCGAGGACGTAGCCGAGCGGTTGATGGCGGGCGGTGTTGTGCCTTTTGCCGGGCTGCGTGAGGCGCTGGCGGCGACACGCGCTGCGGCCCGCCCGCATCCCCAACCGCAGGAGCCGGTTTTGCTGCCCGTCGCCAATGCGGCCACAACCGCTCTGACCGAGGCCCAGGCCAAGGCCGAACTGGCCGCTTGCGGCGTGCCGGTTCCCCGCTCGGTCGTCGCGCGGACGGATCGGGCGGAAATGGCGGTGGACGGTCTGAGCGGACCCTTTGCGGTGAAAGGCGTTGGCCTGGCGCACAAATCCGAACATGGCGCGGTGCGGCTGGGCGTTTCTGGACAAGATCTGCCCGAGGTCGCGAGATCAATCGGCACCGATGAGGTTCTGATCGAGGAAATGGCCCCGGCCGGGATTGTCGAGCTATTGATCGGCGTCACCCGCGACCCGGCGCATGGCTATGTGCTGACCCTTGGGGCGGGTGGGGTTCTGACCGAGATCCTGCGCGACTCGACCTCGATCCTGATCCCGTCCACGCCGTCTGCGGTCCGCGACGCGCTGGGCAAGCTGGCCTGTGCGCCCGTGTTGAGCGGATATCGGGGCAAGCCCGGCGTGGATATCGATGCGGTCGTGCGGGTGGCCATGGCGGTGCAGAACTACGTCATTGCCAACGCGGCGGTCGTGGACGAAGTTGAAATCAACCCTCTCATCTGCGCGGCCGACAGTGTGGTCGCCGTTGATGCCCTGATCCGAAAGGCATGACCATGAACCCGATCAAAACCTACCGCGATGGTGCAATCCTTCAGGTCACGTTGGACCGGCCCAAGGCGAACGCGATCGACTTGGCGACCAGCCGGGTGATGGGCGAGGTCTTCCGCGACTTTCGCGATGACCCCGACCTGCGGGTGGCGATCCTGACGGGGGGCGGCGAGAAGTTCTTCTGCCCAGGCTGGGACCTGAAGGCCGCAGCCGAAGGCGATGCGGTGGACGGCGATTACGGTGTTGGCGGTTTCGGCGGCCTGCAGGAGTTGCGCGACATGAAAAAGCCGGTGATTGCCGCCGTGAACGGGATTGCCTGCGGCGGCGGGCTGGAGCTGGCCCTGAGCGCCGACATGATTCTGGCCGCCGATCACGCCACTTTTGCCCTGCCGGAAATCCGCTCGGGCACGGTGGCGGACGCGGCCAGCGTCAAGCTTCCCAAGCGCATCCCCTATCACATTGCGATGGAACTGCTGCTGACCGGCCGCTGGTTCGACGCCGAAGAGGCGCATCGCTGGGGGCTAGTCAACGAGATCGTCCCGGCTGACCAGTTGATGGACCGGGCATGGGAGCTGGCGCGCCTGCTGGCAAGCGGCCCGCCGCTGGTCTATGCCGCGATCAAGGAGATCGTGCGCGAGGCCGAAGATTCCAAGTTCCAGGACATCATGAACCGTATTACCAAGCGGCAACTGCGGACGGTCGATGTGCTCTATGGCTCCGAGGACAATCTGGAAGGCGCCCGCGCCTTCGCCGAAAAGCGTGACCCGGTCTGGAAAGGCCGCTGAGGCGGTTCAGGTTTTCTCGAACAGGGCGATCAGCGCCGTGTCGTCCTTGTTGGGGCCGGCGGCCAGATCGCCGTAGATGCGGACCGTGGTCAGAGCCAGATGTTCCATCCAGCCCTCGGCCTGCAGCTTGTCGAAGGCGGTTGCAAATCCCAGCGCCTCGAAGTGTTTGGCGTTGATCGAAAGGGCGAATTGTGCCCCGGGCCGGGCCACCCGCAGCAGGGCCGGCAGAACCTCGGGGCCCAGATGGCCGTGGGTGAAGGTACCCGACGACACGATGCCCGAATAGCTTTCGCGCGGAACCGGGATGCCCTCGTTCAGGTCGGCCTCGATCGCGTCGCGGTAGATGTCCTTGCGCATCGCCTTGTCCAGCATCTCGGCGCTGATGTCGGTGGCATCGATCGGCCCCACGCCCAGATCGGCCAGAACCGCGCCGCACAGGCCGGTTCCCGCGCCCACATCCAGCACCGGACCCTGTCCCCCTGCGCCGACAAAAGCGCGGGCGGTGTGAATATGCAGCTGGTAATCCTCGCGCGCGGCGAATCCGCGATCGTAATCTCCGGCCCATTCGGCATAGAGCCGTTTGTTGTCTGCCGGAGTTTTCAGCGCATAGGCCGCGTGCAGGCTGGGTTTGTCATCACTCATGACACCATGAAGGCGCAGGCGGGGATTCGAATCAAGTGCGGCCATCCGGCGCTTGCATCCCGCCCGCGGCGCGATCATCAAGGGACCATGACTGGAACGCTTTTTTCATTCGGGCACGGCTATACCGCCCGCGCCCTGTCGCGCCGGCTGGCCCCCAAGGGTTGGCGCATCGTCGGAACCACCCGCGATGCCGCCGAGAAGGACGCCATCCGCGCCGCCGGGGCCGAACCGCTGGTCTGGCCGGGCGAGGCCCCCGACCTGGACGGGGTCACGCATCTGCTGATCTCGACCGCGCCCACGGCCAAGGGAGATCCGGTTCTGGCCGCCCTGCGGGATGAGATTGCCGCGCGCGCCGGTCAGTTCGACTGGGTCGGGTACCTGTCGACCACCGCCGTCTATGGCGACCACCAGGGGGACTGGGTCGATGAAACCACGCCGGCGACACCCACGGCCGAGCGCGGGCGCTGGCGGTTGCGGGCCGAGCAGGACTGGGCCGCGATCCCCGGCCTGCCGCTGCACATTTTTCGCCTTGCGGGCATCTACGGGCCGGGCCGGGGGCCGTTTTCCAAGCTGAAAAAAGGCGGTCTGCGGCGGATCATCAAGCCGGGGCAGGTGTTTTCTCGTATTCATGTCGAAGACATTGCGCAGGTGCTCGAGGCGTCGATGCGACGTCCTGATCCGGGCGCGATCTACAATGTATGCGATGACGAACCGGTGCCGCCACAGGACGTGATCGGCTATGCCGCGCAACTTCAGGGCCTGCCGCTGCCGCCTGCGGTGGATTTCGACACGGCCGACCTGACGCCGATGGCCCGCAGTTTCTACAACGAGAACAAGCGCGTTCGGAACGACCGGATCAAGACCGATCTGGGCGTGACGTTGAAATATCCCAACTACCGCGTGGGCCTTGAGGCGCTGCACGCGGATCAGACGTTGAACGGCGACTGATCAGACCACATCCGCCAGGATCATGTCGGCGGCCTTTTCCGCGATCATGATCGTGGGGGCGTTGGTGTTGCCCGAGACCAGCGTCGGCATGACCGAGGCATCGACCACCCGCAGCCCCTGCAGCCCACGCACGCGCAGCTGCGGATCGACCACTGCCAAATCGTCCACCCCCATCTTGCAGGTGCCCACGGGGTGATAGATCGTATCGGCCCGCGCGCGGATATGGCCTTCCCAATCCGGGTCGGTCCGGGCGGTGTCGGTGCCGAACATTTCCTTGTGGCGGTATTTGGCGAGGGCCGGTGCCTCGAGGATTTCGCGCGTCATCCGCGCGCCCTTGATCATCGTGTCCAGATCGCGCGGGTCGGACAGAAAGGCCGGGTCGATCGCCGGGGCGGCAAAGGGGTCGGCGCTGTGCAGCGAAACGGTGCCGCGGCTTTCGGGGCGCAGTTTGCAGATATGGCAGCTGAACCCGTAGCCCAGGTGCAGTTTGCGCGCGTGGTCATCTACCAGCGCGATGGTGAAATGCAGTTGGATGTCGGGGCGGTCCAGATCGGGAGAGGTCTTCAGAAAGGCCGCGCCTTCCGCAAAGGGGGTGGCCGCCATCGACACACCGGTCTTGCGCCACCGCAAAAGGTGTTTGACCAGCCCCACCGTACCGGCGGCGCCGATGCCGAAATTGTCTGTGTCCTTTGTCTTGTAGGCCAGGATGAAATCCAGGTGATCCTGCAGGTTCTTGCCCACGCCCGGCAGCGCGTGGCGGACGGCGATGCCATGCGGGCTCAGGTCCTCGGGGTCGCCGATGCCCGAAAGTTGCAGCAGTTGCGGCGATTTCAGCGCGCCCGAGCAGACCAGAACCTCGCGCGCGGCGGTGACGGTGAGATCGGCGCCCTTGCCGCCCTGGCGATAGATCACGCCCGTGGCGCGGTGGCCGTCAAAGGTGATCTCGCTCGCCTGCGCCCCGGTGATGACCGTCAGGTTGGGCCGGTCCATGACTGGAAACAGATAGGCCGCGGCGGCCGAGCACCGCTCGCCGTTTTTGGCGGGGTCGTGGAACTGGGTGACCTGGTACAGCCCCGCGCCTTCGTTGTCGCCGCGATTGAAATCGTCGGTCACCTTGTGCTGCAACTGGGCGGCGGCCTCGACGAAAGCGCGCGTGATCGGGCGTTCTTCTTTCTGGTCTGACACCTGAAGCGGGCCGTCGGCGCCATGCAGGTCATCCGCGTCGCGTTCGTTGTTCTCGGACCGTTTGAAATAGGGCAGAACGCTGTCCCAGTCCCAGCCCTCGCAGCCCAGATCGGCCCAGCCGTCATAATCCTGCCGCTGCCCGCGTACATAGAGCATTGCGTTGATCGCGCTGGACCCGCCCAAGGCCCGGCCACGCGGCTGATAGCCCGTTCGCCCGTTCAACCCCGGTTGCGGCACCGTTTCAAAGGCCCAGTTGTTGATCTTGGGTCGCCCCGGCAGCATGGCAACCACAGCGGCAGGCATCCGCACCAGAATGCTGTTCCCGCCCCCGCCCGCCTCGAGCAGGCAGACCCGCGTGCCCGGATTGGCGCTCAGACGGTTGGCCAGCACGCATCCCGCGGACCCTCCGCCGACGATGACGTAGTCGAATTGCATGGCGATCCTCCCCTGTGGCCCGCGCGGTGTCGCGCGTCACGGCCCGCAGTTTGAAGCACCGGCGGCAAAACGCAATCGGGGCGGAGGGGAACGCCGCGTCATGTGAATGGGGATCGGTTTGAAAGATCATGGCAGAGCCATAATCAATAGCTATCAAATCAATCCGAAAACAAAATTTTTTCTCATGACTGTGATTTGCTATGACTCGGTGTATTCAAGCGGACTGCGGTCCGCCCCTTTTTCACGTGCCATACGCACGGTTGCCTCGCAAACAGACAGACACCAGCCAGGATCGGAGATTGAGATGGACGGAAGCGACAACCCCAACACGGGCAAATGCCCCATCATGCACGGCGCCGGAACCCGATCGAACCGGGACTGGTGGCCCAACCAGCTGAACCTGGCGATCCTGCACCAGCATCAGCCGGCCGGGAATCCGCTGGGGGCCGATTTCAACTATGCCGACGCGTTCAAGAAGATCGACTATGACGCGTTGAAACAGGACTTGTATGACCTGATGACGGATTCGCAGGATTGGTGGCCGGCGGATTACGGCCATTATGGCGGTCTGTTCATCCGCATGGCCTGGCACAGCGCCGGCACCTACCGGACGGCTGACGGGCGGGGCGGCGCCTCGACCGGGAACCAGCGGTTCGCGCCGCTCAACAGCTGGCCGGACAACGGCAACCTCGACAAGGCCCGTCGTCTGCTGTGGCCGATCAAGCAGAAATACGGCAACCAGATTTCGTGGGCCGACCTGATGATTCTGGCCGGCAACTGCGCCATTGAATCGATGGGCGGCAAGACCTTCGGCTTTGCCGGCGGCCGGGAAGATATCTGGGCGCCCGAGGAGGACATCTATTGGGGTGCCGAGACCGAATGGCTGGCCCCGACCGAAAACCCGCACAGCCGCTACTCGGGCGAGCGCGATCTGGAAGATCCGCTGGCCGCCGTGCAGATGGGCCTGATCTATGTGAACCCCGAAGGCCCGGACGGAGTGCCGGACGTGCTGGCCTCGGGCCGTGACATTCGCGACACCTTTGCCCGGATGGCAATGAACGATGAAGAGACCGTCGCACTGGTTGCCGGTGGCCACACATTCGGCAAGGCGCATGGTGCCGGGGACCCGGCGCTGGTCGGCCCCGAACCCGAGGCCGCGCCGATCGAAGAGATGGGCTTTGGCTGGATCAACAAATTCGGCACAGGCAAGGGTGACGACACCACGACCAGCGGAATCGAGGGCGCCTGGACCGCGAACCCGATCAAGTGGGACAATGGCTATTTCGACCTTCTGTTCGGTTATGACTGGAACCTGACCAAAAGCCCCGCCGGAGCGTGGATCTGGGAGCCGGTCGGCGTCAAGGAAGAGGACATGGCACCAGCTGCGCATGATCCGTCGAAAAAGG
>NZ_JBXWSK010000015.1:0-61369 GCF_059613385.1 Ruegeria sp. BHSA162 | reverse complement strand
CTGAACTGCGGGCCGACAATTTTGATATGTATCTGTTGGGTTGGTCACCCGGTACGTTTGATGCCGAGCATCCCGTGCGTTTTCTCGCTTCGACCCCGAATGAGGAAAAGAAGTTGGGTTCGTGGAACTTTGGCGGCTATTCGAACTCTCGCGTGGATGAATTGCTGCCGCTGATCCAGTCCGAGATTGACGAACCCAAACGTCAGGCAATGCTGGACGAGGTGGCAGGTATCCTGCACGATGAGGTGGCCTATGTACCGCTTTACGTTCAACCGCTGGTCTGGGGCGCGCGCAGCAATATCGAGCTGACACAACGGCCCGACAACTTCTTCCTTCTGCGCTGGGTAACGGTCAACTAAATGCTGTCATACATTATCAGGCGTGTGGCTCAGTCGGCGCTGGTTCTGTTCGTCGTGGGCCTGGTCGCCTTTTCCATGTTCCGCTTTGTCGGAGATCCGATCGACAACATGCTGGGGCAAGAGCGGACCATGGAAGATGTGGAACGTCTGCGCGCGCAGTTGGGGCTCGATCAGCCGTTTCCGGTGCAATATGTGAAGTTTCTGCAGGAAGCGGTACAGGGCAATTTTGGCGTCAGCTTCCGTCAAGGGCGTCCGGTCGCGGAAATCCTGGCCGAACGCGCGCCGGCAACGTTGGAACTGGCGCTGGTCTCAGCCGTATTTGCCATAGTCTTGGGCATCGCGCTGGGTGTGTTCACCGCAATCCGCCGAGACGGGTTTGCAGCGAATTTCATCATGTCAGCCTCTCTGATCGGGGTGTCCCTGCCGACGTTCCTGATCGGGATTCTGTTGATTTACATCTTCTCGGTCGAACTTGGCTGGCTGCCCAGTTTTGGACGCGGAGAAGTCGTGGATCTGGGCTGGTGGAACACAGGCTTGCTGACAAGCAGTGGACTCAAGGCGCTGATCCTGCCCGCGATTACACTGGGTCTATACCAGATGACCCTCATCATGCGGCTGGTGCGCTCCGAGATGTTGGAAGTACTCCGGCAAGACTATATCCGCTTTGCCCGCGCCCGTGGGCTGAGTGACCGGACCATCAATTTCCGCCATGCGCTGAAGAATACCATGGTCCCGGTCATCACGATTATCGGCCTGCAACTGGGAGCCATCATCGCCTTTGCCATCATCACCGAGACGGTGTTTCAGTGGCCGGGCCTGGGCCTTTTGTTCATCAATGCAATCCAATTCGTGGATATCCCTGTCATGGCAGCATACCTGATGATGATCTCGGTCATCTTTGTCACCATCAACCTTGCGGTCGATATCCTTTACGCCTTCATCGACCCGCGCCTGAGGGTCAGCGCATGAGCCGTGTGAAACGCATTCTGGACAGCGACCAGTTCTACGCCTTCCGCCGCTCGCCTGTCGCCATGGTGTCGGCGACAGTGGCATTGATCCTGATCCTGGCCACGATCCTCGCACCACTGATTGCGCCGACAAACCCGTTTGACCCGGCCAGCCTGAACCTGATGAACGGCTTCACCCCGCCGATGGAACCCAATGCCTTTACAGGCGAAACCTTCCTCATGGGCACAGACGATCAGGGGCGTGATGTGTTCTCGACCATCCTCTACGGAATGCGGATCTCGCTATTCGTTGGGGTGGCGGCCGTTCTGTTCGCGATGGTTCTGGGGATCATTCTGGGCCTGCTATCGGGCTATTTCGGCGGTTGGACCGAAACCATCATCATGCGCACGGCGGATGTGCAGCTGACTTTCCCATCGATCCTTCTGGCCATGCTGATCTTTGGGATCGCCAAGGGCATTACCCCGGTGGAGTATCGCGACCAGATGGCGATCTGGGTGCTGATCCTGGCCATTGGCCTGTCCGATTGGGTGCAGTTTGCTCGTGTCGTCCGGGGCGCAACGTTGGTTGAGAAGAACAAAGATTACGTCGCCGCCGCGCGCATCATCGGACAAAGCCCGCTGACCATCATGCTGCGCCATATCCTGCCCAATGTACTGTCACCGGTGCTGGTGATCGCGACTATCTCATTGGCGCTGGCGATCATTGCCGAGGCGACGCTCAGTTTCCTTGGCGTTGGCGCGCCACCGACCCAGCCCTCGCTGGGGACGCTGATCCGCATTGGGCAGGGATTCCTGTTCTCGGGCGAGTGGTGGATCCTGTTCTTCCCGGCCTGCACCCTGCTGGCACTGGCGCTGAGTGTGAACCTGCTGGGCGACTGGCTGCGTGACGTTCTGAACCCGAGGCTGAAATGACCGATCCCGTTCTTTCGATCCGCAACCTGACTGTGGAAATCCCCACACGCCACGGCATCTTCAAGCCGGTCGAGCATGTGACCTACGACCTGCATCCTGGCGAGATCCGGGGCGTTGTCGGCGAAAGCGGTGCTGGCAAGTCCATGACCGGCAACGCCGTGATCGGCCTTCTGGACCCCCCGGCCCATGTCTCCGAAGGTGAGGTCTGGCTGAACGGTCGCCGGATTGACGAACTGGACGCCGAGGACAAACGCCGAATCCGGGGCAAAGAGATCGGGATGATCTTTCAGGACCCGCTAACCTCGCTGAACCCGTTGTTCACAGTGGGCGAGCAATTGGTCGAGACGATCCAGCTTCACCTCGGCCTGTCCGCTTCCGAGGCCAAAAAGCGCGCCATTTCTCTGCTGGATCGCGTGTCCATCCCCGACCCGGCAGACAGATTCAACCAGTATCCGCACCAGTTCTCCGGAGGGATGCGTCAGCGGGTGGTAATCGCGCTTGCACTCTGTACCGAGCCCAGCGTTCTGATCGCGGACGAACCCACAACGGCCTTGGATGTGTCTGTCCAAGCGCAGGTGCTGGATCTGATCAAGGAACTGGCGAAAGAGCGTCAGGTCGGCGTGATCCTCGTTACCCACGATATGGGCGTTATCGCCGACACCACGGACTCGGTTACCGTGATGTATTCCGGTCATGTGGTTGAAAGCGGAACGACCGATCAGATCCTCGGCGCACCGAAACATGAGTATACCAAATCTCTGATTGCCGCCGTGCCGCGCCCGCACACCAAAGTAGAGCGTTTCCCAGTAGTCAATTATGGCGAGCGGGAAAGAACCTTCAAGATCGACGATCTGGCGGCCCATTGGGAAAAGACCGATCTGTCGAAATCCGGCAAACTGCTGGAAATCGAAAGCATTACTAAAACGTTCCTCCAAAAGGGCGGGCTGCTGCCCTCGCAACGCAAGTACTTCACTGCCGTCGATCAGGTGAGTTTCGACATTCGCGACGGTGAGGTTTTTGGCCTTGTCGGCGAAAGTGGCTCTGGCAAGTCTACAGTCGCCCGGATGATTGGAACACTCTATCCTGTGGACGGTGGTCGGGTGATCTTTGATGGCGAAGACGTCACAGTGATGGAGGCAGAGGCCCTGCAAGCCTACCGCCGCCAGATCCAGATGATCTTTCAAGACCCGTTCTCCAGCCTAAATCCCCGCATGAGGGTCGGGGACCTCGTTGCCGAGCCCATCCATCATCACAAAATCCTGCCCAAGCCCGCAATTGAACCGCGCGTGCGCGAACTGCTTGACTGGGTTGGCCTGGCCAAGGACGCGTGGCGCAAGTATCCACACGAGTTTTCCGGTGGGCAGCGTCAGCGCATTTGTATTGCTCGCGCCCTCGCAACTCAGCCCCGTTTTCTGATCTGCGATGAGCCGACCAGCGCCCTGGACGTATCCATTCAGGCGCAAATCCTGAACATTCTCAAAGACCTGCAGGAGCATCTGGGCCTGACTATGCTCTTTATCAGCCATGATCTTCCTGTCGTACGTCAGATGTGTGACCGGGTGGGCGTGATGCGGCATGGGAAGCTGCTTGAGGTTCAGGAGACGGACGCGTTGTTCGAAGCTCCCGAGCATCCGTATACACGGGAACTATTGGATTTGATGCCACGGCTAAAGCAATTGGCATAACCTTAACGGTTTGGTCTTGCATCGGTTTTCCAGAAGAAGTTGTTTGAGAGGTACGCGCGCAAGCAATCAACGGTAGTTTGAATTCAAACACCGACTTGAATTGGCTCCATCGCAAGGCGTCTAGTATTCGTTGTCGACCCAATTTCGGACCTGGACGAAGCTAGATGAAATGCAATCTCGATCAATGAGGTCTGCGTCGAGGTCACAGCCGACGGCAGCAATACGGTTTGCGACTTCAGAATTCAGGATACCCCTTGAAAGACAGCTTTCCGCGCCTCACCAAACATCTCGACACGGCAGTACGCGAGACTTGTAGGGGACTAGGTGTCGGTCATTGGTTTCAAACCGAGCGGCTACGGCACACACCCCCTATGCCGGACCAAAGCATCGGAGAACTGACATCAGAAACGAAAAGGCGGCTGGATCCCGACCAATACACTGTCGAATAGCGCGCATTAGCGCTGAGTTCCGGACCCTGCAGAGCGGAAAAAACCCGCTCTGCAGTTCCTGAGAAGAATTTGCGAGTGGCTAGAAAGGGTTTGTCTGCTCGCCGCCGAAAGCAAACGGCCTTCCGTCCGGATCACACAGGATGGGGATTTGAGCTTGAACGGTTTCGCTCACGTTCAAGGAGGCCGGATGCGCCCCTTTGGTTTCAGCGGCACGGAAGGCGTCAGGGACTGAAGCAACTTTTAGGCTCGGGACCCAAGATGCGTTTGAGGCGGTTGCCCAAGTCGCGGCATGCTGGATTGCAACAAGACGGCCCCGAGGCCCGAGGAGAGTGGCGCAATCCTGGTCCCGATCGGGAGACACCTGCCATCCGAAGAGTTCGATGTAGAACGCCTGCGGAAAGCCATCATCGTTGCTGATATACACTTCAGGGCCAAACTGCCGTCTCGGCACGGGGAAACTGTGCCGAGACAGCGAAATCCCCACCAAAGCGCCGAGCGGATCGCGAACGAGTGCGTTGCGCCCGACGTCCGGCACCTCGAATGGCTCCCGAACAATTTTGCCTCCGAGCGTGTCGACGCGCTTGGCCGCCAGGTCCACGTCGGGGACCTCGATGTAGGCGACCCAGCCCTTCGCTTGCTCGGGCGGCGTCTCGATCAAACCCGCGCCCGCTTCGTCACCGGAAAGGGCGAGGACGAAATCCTGCTCGCCGCCACCCCATGCAAAATCCGATGCCCGCTCGACTTCATAAGCCCAGTCGGCGACGTGCTGGTAGAATGCCATTGAACGCGCCCTGTCCGGTGTGAATAGGTCATGCCATACGATTTGACCGGCTTTCGACTGTGTCATCGCCTTACTTCCTGACATCTTTGAGTTTTTTGACTCCGCGGACCATCTTCCCAAACGCCTTGTCGCGCGACCTGCGTTCCGCAAGACTCGCCGAGTTAAACGCATCTTCGGCCATGAGCTTGCGCCATCTGCGAAGCCGATCGCTATCAAGAACACCCTCATCGATAGCCTTCAGAACAGCGCATTCCGGCTCAGAATCGTGCTGACAGTTCTTGAATCGACACTGCGCGGCCAACTCCTGAATGTCGGCGAAAAGATCATTGATACCTTCCGCTGCATCGGTGAGCTGCAGTTCCCGCATGCCCGGAGTGTCCAAGACCAGACAGCCATTGGGCATCGCATGAAGCTCGCGCCGCGTTGTCGTATGCCGCCCCTTTGCGTCGTCCTCACGAATGGTTTGGGTTTCAATGGACTGACTCTCGAGCAGCGCATTGGCCAACGTTGATTTACCAACACCAGATGAGCCGAGAAACGCCACCGTCTTGCCGGGTTTGCACCAGGGAAGCAGTTTTGTCCGGGGCGCGTCTCCGCGGGCGTCAAAGGCGACCACGTCGATCATGTCCGATACCGCGCGGGCAGCGTCGATATAGTTCTGCGGGTCTGTCACGAGGTCGGTCTTTGTGACGACGATGACGGGTGTCATCCGTGCCTCCAAAGCCAGAGCTGCATAGCGTTCCAGCCGGGCCACCTTGAAGTCCTGATTGCAAGACGTGACGATAAAGGCCGTATCAATGTTCGCCGCGATCAGTTGTTCCTGCCGGTCGGTTCCGGGCGCACGCCGCTTGATGAGGCTTGTGCGCTCAAGAACCCGACTGGAGCGCGGACGTGTGGAGTCCAGCATCAGCCAGTCTCCGACAGTTGCGTCGGCTCCCGGCGGAAGTACCGTATCTATGCCGTCACCGACGACATGCAGCCCATTGCGATGCACTTCGACAACGCGAACGGGAGGTGTCGCCGACAAGTCCTCTACGCTGATCTGTTGGGCGAAAAACGGTTGCCATCCCAATGCCTGAAGAGGGCTGGGATTGGCGTGCGATCCCGCTTCGCTTGCGCGAGGCGGAAGGAAGTTGGAGTAATCCCTTGTCATAGGGTGTTCACTTTCATGTCTCTGGCCCAGGTCAGATTTGGGCGCTGATGGTAGGAAAGAGTGCGCACATCAAAACACTCCGTCGGCAACAAAGCGACGGCGGTGCTTCAGATTTTGAATATGCTCCGGGAGGCGCGCTGCCTCCCTTCCTTACCGGGACATAAAATCTCCATTTCCGATGAAGTGCACATAGGAAGACCGCGGGCAGAACACAACAGTTGACCGGTGATTTGGCGCACTTCGTCACTTCTCTGTAGCAACCGTTCAACACGAAGAAGAGTGTGTGAGCTTTACCCGCGTAGCAGCCTTTTGTGCTAGAAACAGCAGTTGACGGCACCGGGTCAAAATTTCCCCAAGGCCCTCCTTGGGCCGTTATCACACACCCCAACAAGCTGAATATTAGGTGGCTTCGTCCGCAATGCGCCTGTCGAATTGGACTATAAGCGACTGCTCCGAGCCCTAAACTGACACTCGGTATCGAGTACGCTAAGCTGGATCGTGCGAGGCACACATACATTCAGAAACCGCACCTTTGGGAGGACGGATGTATGATCATGCGAATTTTTCAGGTGACGACGCGGTCAGGTAAAGAAGACGAGTTTTGCCGCTTTTTTCGCGACACTGCGATCCCGTTGATGAAAAGCACCCCTGGAATCGTGCATCTTTTTCCGGGCGCGCCGAGAGGGTGGTCTTGACCCCTGAAACTGGTCCGAACCGAGTGCGAAATTTTGGGTATATTTCTGGCAACAGGGGAGTGTAGCGATACCGAAGAAACCATTCAGCGACGAACAGATTGCCTTTCGATTGTGGACAGGGCGCTTCGTCAGCCGAAAAAATTTTCAGTCGTGACCGGCTGGCTGGCTTTGAGCCGCAATTCCTCTGGAACGACACTACTTCAGGAAACCTCCCCACCTTTCTCGGAACATACTTGCATTCTTGCCTCTTGGCGTAGTCACCTATGTGTGACGAGCGGAGGAAATCGATGAAGCCTTGGACAATCATGTTTTGTGCGTTCTGCACATTCGCTCTTGTCGCTTGTGCCCCAAAAGTTCGTACATATGAGAAAACCAATTCGGTTTCATTCTCGGCAAGGACAAACAGCACACTTGGGCAGACGGCGACCCGGCTTGGGGACCCCAAAGACGGCCGGTCCGGTGTCAAATTGATCAGCGACGGTGAACAAGCCTTGGTGTCACGGCTTCTACTCGCTGCAGCGGCTGAACAATCGATCGACGCTCAATACTACCTTTTGCATAACGACCCGACAGGTCACCTCTTTGCGGCCAGCCTTTTGCAGGCGGCGGATCGAGGCGTACGCGTTCGCTTGCTTTTGGATGACATGGACACATCCGGATACGACGCGATGACAGCCGCTTTGGACCACCACGAGAATATTGAAATCCGTCTGTTCAATCCTTTCTGGCGCGACCAAAGCCTGATCATTGCCGGGCTCACGGACTTCAAGCGGATCAATCGCAGAATGCACAATAAGTCGATGACCGCAGACAACGTGTTCACAATTGTCGGTGGTCGGAATATCGGCGCCGAGTACTTCCTCGCGCGGGAGGAAATGAACTATGCGGATCTGGACGTTCTGGCAGCCGGTCCTGTCGTAAATGAAGTTTCGCAAAGCTTTGACGAATACTGGAACAGTGAGTTCGCGGTTCCGGCCCGCGTGGTCGTCGGGCAACCTGAAGAATTTTCGCTTGGCCAAGCGCGAAGCAGACTGAATGAGCTCGTGGAGGCGGCAAAGCAGACCCAGTACGGCGAAGCTCTCAGAAAATCCGCAAGGGAGAGTTTTGCAGACGGAACGCTTTCCTTGGATTGGGTGCCCGCAAAACTCTACGCTGATCCGCCTTCCAAAGCCGCAGGGCTTGATAACTCAGATCCAATTCTTGCGTCGCAACTGCTGCCGTATTTCGAAAGTGCTGACAGGGAGGTCAATATCGTTTCGGCCTACTTCGTGCCACGCAACAACGGCGTGAAGTGGATGACCGAACTGGAAAACCGAGGTGTCGAAGTCAAAGTCGTAACCAACTCGCTTGCTTCAAACGACGTAGCACCAGTCTATGCGCACTACGCCAAGAAACGCCGGGCGTTGCTGCGTGGTGGGGTCGAGCTTTATGAATTGCGGCCTGACGCTTATCAGGTCCAACGTCGTGGAATAAACTGGGCTCAATCTCGGTCGGGTCTTCATTCCAAAGCGTTCGCTGTCGATGACAGATATCTGTTTGTCGGTTCGTTCAATTGGGACCCTCGTTCAGTCAACATAAACACAGAAATGGGCATTCTCATCGACTCTCCGGCGTTGACCGCACAAACCATGGGTGCTTTGGACGATGCGCTTCCAGCATATACATATCATGTGACGCTGGAGAGTGCTGGCCAACTCAAATGGAGAACCCGGGGCGAGAACGGAGAAATCCTTGAATATGACTCAGAGCCAACGGGTTCGGCTTGGGATCATATCGTAGCTGGATTTTTCAGTATTTTGCCAATCGGCTCTCAGCTTTAGTAGCGTGGGAGAAGGTCCGTTCCTCTACTGTGCTGTTGACGTTCTATCAATTGCATCGCGCTTGTGGCAGTCTTCTTCGCATTTGAAGAAAAGTGGATAAGCAGGAGGGGCACATGGAAATTCGAACCACATCCGGGCGCGGCCGTTTATATGACAGCGTCCTGGACACGGTCGGCAACACGCCGTGCATTCGCATCAACAAAATCGCGCCGGCCAACGTGACGGTCTACGTCAAGTTTGAAGCTTTCAACCCCGCGGGCTCGGTCAAGGACCGCCTTGCGCTGAACATCATCGAAGCGGGCGAAAGGGAAGGTCGGCTGAAACCCGGGCAAACGGTCGTCGAGGCTACCTCGGGAAATACCGGGATAGGTCTTGCGATGGTATGTGCCGCAAAGGGTTATCCGCTTGTGGTCACTATGGCTGACAGCTTCTCGGTGGAACGCCGCCGGTTGATGCGGTTTCTTGGGGCCAAGGTTGTGCTGACGCCTCGTGCGCTCAAGGGTTTTGGGATGTACTCCAAGGCCAAGGAGTTGGCCGAGGCAAATGGCTGGTTTCTCGCCAGCCAATTCGAGACAAGCGCCAACGCCGACATCCACGAGGCCACGACAGCGAGGGAAATACTCAGTGATTTCGAAGGACAGCGGCTTGACTACTGGATCACCGGTTATGGAACAGGCGGTACCGTTTCGGGCGTGTCGCGCGTGCTCAAGCGCGATCGCCCTGACACCAAGATCATCCTGACCGAGCCTGCAAACGCTGCGATTGTCGGGTCTGGCTACGTGAACACCCGCAATGAGGCCCATCAGCCTACTGAGAGCCATCCGGCTTTCGAGCCGCATCCCATTCAGGGTTGGACGCCCGATTTCATCCCGTATGTGCTTCAGGAAGCCCTGGACAATGCTTATTATGATGAACTGCTTCCCGTCGCCGGAGCGGACGGTATCACCTGGTCCAGGCGTCTGGCCGCAGAGGAGGGGATTTTCACCGGAATCTCAGGTGGATCCACATTTGCCATCGCAATGGAAGTGGCCAAAAGCGCCCCGGACGGATCGGTGATGCTGGTGATGCTGCCCGACACAGGCGAACGGTATCTTTCGACACCGCTCTTTGAAGGGATTGCCGAAGATATGACGGATGAGGAACGAGCGATTTCCATGTCGACACCAACGGCGCAAATGCCGTCTGATTGAGCCGGGTCTCGTTGCTCGTCGATGCAGGTATTTGACCGTTCGATCTGCGGCGTTGATGCCGTCTGAAAGTCTGCGGACAGCGTGTTTGCCGCAATGCGTGGCCAGACAGTCAAACGATCCGGTTGGGTTGTGATTCAGAAGTTGAGCGGACTTCAACCGATGGCCGCCGAGTTTCCTGTGTCAAGGCCGCGTCTGTGCGGTCGAATGCTGACCTGAAGCGTCAAGCCTATCGTTGACCAACGATGTTGCACCGTCAACTGAACGGCGTTTGGGCGCCCTTCCGCAACGCAAAGTCAGCCTTTGGTTTGTTTAAGCGAGAGGTGCACAAGGTTCGTTGGAGCCAGAGGTAGCAGTTGAAATTCAACCACTGCAGGCCTTCTTATGGCCACTAGTCTGCTCCAGCAATTGGCGCAGAATAATTGGTTTGGAGCACCGGAAAATCGAGGTGCCGGATCAGGACGTCGAAACCGGTTTCTTTGCCCAGAATTCGAGCAGTGAATTTGCCGTCTCTACTTGATGATGCGCGTAGATGACCACATCGAGCATTTCTTGACCAATCTGGTTGCGCAGGGAGATCAGCTCGCCGCTTTCGATTTCTTTGTGAACCATGCTGAACGGCAGCCACCCGACACCAAGACCATTCAGGATCATTTCTTTGGCCCCGCTGGAGAAAGCTGTCTGGCAAATGGGATTCTTGCTGTAGTCGGCGGTCCCGAACGGGCGTTGGCTTTTTTTCAATGCTTCGCCGAAGTAGCTGTTTTCGGGGTAGACAATAGCCGGCGTGTTCATAGGCACGTCGCCTTTTCCGCGTACCGCGTATCGCAGGCCTCCGCCGATGACCGGTACCAGGTAATCCTGACCCCAAATCCCGCGACGCACGCCTGATCCGAATTGCAAGGGAGTGACACTCTGCGCCTCGTAGCACAGCAGCATATTCGTGTCGCCGCGCAGAAACAGGGTGACACAATCATTCAGATTGGCGGTCCTCAGGCGGAACCGAAGACCTTCAAAGCGGGCTCGCGCGCGAATGGCCATGTCGGGAAACGTCGAAACGACCGACGCATGGGTCGCTGCGATGGTGACTATCGAAACGGCCGGATCATGTTGCGCAATTTTTGTGCGCAACTCATTCAGTCGTGCGATCATGGCGCGGATTTCCGCTTCATTTGTCGCCAAGGCCGCGCTGATCTCGACACGGTTCGATTTGCGATCGAGGACCTCTATCCCCAACCACTCTTCAAAGCTGCGTATTCGTCTTGAAAACGCAGGTTGCGTGATGTTCCGGCGGGCCGCTGCACGGGTCATGTTCCGCTCTTCCAGAAGGGTCAGGACATCTTCGAACCATAGCATATTCATAAGCTTCTCCCGGGCTGCCCAAAGAAAAGGTATGGGTAGCCTGCGCAAATTGCACTGTTTTTCTGCCTTTTTTCCGCTTTTGCTTTCGAAAGTATTTGGGCGTTCGTGAAGACGGGGAGTTTTCGGTGGCTGAGACAAGTCAAATAACAGGCAGAAAAACGGTGCTCACGGCAGAATTGGTTCTGAGCCTGTGCAAAGAGCTTTCCCTCACGCTGGCAAAATTCCCAAGGGTGTCGCTAGGGCATTTCCCAACCCCTCTCGAACCGATGGACCGCCTGAGCGAAGTGTTGGGGGGGCCGCGCGTATGGGTCAAGCGGGATGATTGCACGGGCCTCTCCTCGGGCGGGAACAAGACACGCAAGCTGGAATTCCTGATGGCCGATGCCGTCGAGAAGGGCGCCGATACGATCATCACCCAAGGGGCGACGCAATCCAATCACGCGCGCCAGACCGCGGCAGCCGCTGCAAAGCTGGGTATGGCGTGTCAAATCTTGCTCGAGGATCGAACCGGCTCGAACGATCCGAACTATATCCTGAATGGCAACGTCCTGTTGGATCGCCTACATGGCGCCAGCGTCTCAAAGCGCCCCGGTGGTGCCGACATGAACGCCGAGATGGATGCTTGCGCTGCACAGTTAAGGGCCAACGGAAAAAAACCGTACATCATTCCCGGAGGCGGATCGAACCCGATCGGTGCTTTGGGATATGTCAATTGCGCGCGCGAGCTGAGCGAACAGGCCGCCAATGCGGGGCTGAAAATTGATGCCCTCGTACATGCGACCGGAAGTTCAGGTACTCAGGCCGGCTTGGTCGCCGGGCTTGCCGCGCTGCAAAGCGACATTCATCTGCTTGGGATTGGCGTGCGTGCGCCTAAAGAGAAACAAGAAAGCATGGTCCACGATCTGGCCGTTCGCACGACCGAGTTCTTGGGCACCGGCACAAAGATTTCACGGGATTCCGTCCGGGCAAACTGCGACTATGTCGGAGCGGGATATGGCCTTCCGACCGAGGGCATGGTCGATGCGCTCAAGCTACTGGCCCGTACAGAAGGCCTTCTGTTCGACCCTGTATACTCGGGAAAAGGGCTGGATGGTCTGATCGATCAGGTCCGCAAAGGCTACTTTGCGGGGATGGACAATATCGTCTTTCTGCACACCGGCGGAAGCGCGGCGTTGTTCGGCTACCCCGAAGTTTTTGACCTTCCGGGTTATGCAGCCTGACATTCAAAAGAACTAACCAACAGGGAGAAATAACATGGCACTCAAGGAAAAACTGATAGGTGCGGCACTGCTTTCGGCCGTCAGCGCGCCACTGGCGGCGGAAGAGGTCAAGATCGGTGTACCCACATGGACGGGAGCGCAAGCCATCGCTCATGTACTGGGTGAGATCGTGACAACCCGCATTGGTGGCACCGTGGAGTATGTTCCGGGCAACAATGCCACCATTTTTCAGGCGATGGACCAAGGCAAGGGCGATATCGACGTGCACCCTGATGTCTGGCTGCCGAACCAGGAAGCTTTCACCAAACAATATGTCGATGGGGCTGGTACTGTGACGTTGTCGTCAAACCCCTATGAGGGCAACCAAGGCTTCTGTGTATCCAAAGACTTTGCCGCAGAGATGAATATCACTGACATTGCGGACCTGGGACGCCCAGACGTGGCGGCTGCAATGGACAGTGACGGCAATGGCAAAGGTGAAATGTGGATCGGTGCTCCGGGTTGGGCCTCAGCCAATGTGAACGAGGTCAAGGTTCGGGACTATGGTCTTCTCGACTTCATCGAGCCGATCCGCGCTGAAGAAGCTGTCAAGACCGCTCGCATCAAGGACAGCATCGCCAAGAAAGAAGGATACGCCTTCTACTGCTACGAGCCCCACGCCGTCTGGTACATGTTCGACGTGGTCATGCTGACCGAGCCGCCTTACGATCCGGAAAAATACATCATGGTGCAGCCTTCGGACGATCCGGATTGGTACAACAAGTCGATGGTTGCCAGTAAGGACGCCTTGAAGGAAGTGCAGATCGCCTGGTCGAACTCACTTGCGGATCGCTCGCCTGCGATTGCCGAGTTCTTCGCCAACTTTGCCCTCACGGCAGATGATGTAAGCTCGCTGGCCTTCGAAATCAGCGCCAATGGTCGCGATGCCAAGGAGGTGGCCGCCGAATGGGTGGCCGCCAACTCTGATCGCGTCGACGCCATGCTGGGTCTCTGATCCAAAACTTGGAAAGGGGCGGGTCCGTAAGGTCTTGCCCCTTCACGAATAACGCAGGGGTGGGCGGATGAGCGACGAGACTGTTGTCGATATCTCAAATGTCTGGAAGATCTTCGGAGCAAAACCTTTGGCGGCTCTCGAGGCTATCCGCGCGCGCCGCCTGACCAAGGCCGAAGTCCTGGCTGAATTCAATGTGGTTGTCGGCGTCGCCGATGTCAGCCTGAGCGTCAAGCGCGGTGAGATTTTCTGCATCATGGGCCTGTCCGGCAGCGGAAAATCCACACTTGTGCGCCACTTCAATCGACTGCTCGAGCCCACATCGGGCAAGATCGAGATTGAAGGTACAGACGTCATGGCGCTCGGTACCAAAGACCTGCAAGACTTTCGCAACCGCAAAATCGGAATGGTGTTCCAGAACTTTGCGCTGATGCCCCATCGTTCGGTTTTGGACAACGTGGCGATGCCGCTGGAAATCCGTCAAGTCGCCAAGAACGAGCGAATGCGGCAGGCGGCGGCCATTCTCGACATCGTGGAATTGGGTGCATGGGGGTCAAAATTCGCCCATGAACTTTCTGGCGGAATGCAGCAGCGTGTGGGTCTTGCCCGCGCTCTTGCCGCCAACCCGGATGTCCTGTTGATGGATGAGCCCTTTTCAGCACTTGATCCGCTGATCCGGCGGCAGTTGCAGGATGAATTCATACGGCTGTCGAAGATCCTGAAGAAAACGACGATCTTCATCACTCATGACCTTGATGAGGCCGTCCGCATCGGAGACCGGATTGCCATCATGCGTGACGGAAAGATGGTGCAGATCGGATCTGCCGAGGAGATTGTAATGCATCCCGCCGATGATTACGTCGCCGATTTCGTCGCGGGGATCTCGCGGTTGAAGGTCGTGCATGCCCATGCGGCGATGCAGCCCTTGGACACCTATCTCGCCAGGCACGGCCCGCTGCCGGCTGACACTGCGCGAGTGGACCATAATGAGACGCTGTCTGCCCTGATTACGCGGGCTATCGAAGACGACCGACCCGTATTGGTGACGGAAGGCGGTGTGGACAGAGGCGTCATCACGCGTGCAGATCTGTTGCGCACCGTGATCGAAGGGACAGAGATGTCATGAGCGAAGATCTTGGTGTGAACCCCCTTGAAGATACTGACAGCGCCGCCGCCAAAGCATACGCCGAGGAACGACGCGAAAACATTCGCACCTTCGTGCGCACCAGCCCCGACTATTACATCCGGAATTTTGACAAGATCGGAGCCTCGGCACGCTTTACCGCAACATTCAACGTAATGGCCGGGCTCTTCGGTCCTATTTGGTTCGGTGCGCGCGGGCTCTGGTCGTGGGCCTTGGCCTTTCTTGTCGTCGAGGCGATTGGGTTCGTGCAGATCGCGCGGGGTTTGTTCGGAGACTTGGGGGCGGATGCCCTTGCGCGTGTGGCTTCCATCGAAGGGACCCTCGATCTCCGTTATAGACAGCTTGCCGCGGCGGAGGAGAGCGGATCAGATCGTGCGGCCGCGATCCAGCGCCAGATTGACGCCCTGGAGGCCAATATCGAAGGCTTCCGCGTTGAGGCCGAGACACTTGCCGCGCAAGGGCCGTCAATTGTACTGGCGGGATTTTCAATTCTGATCGTCGCCAAGTTGGTGCAGGCAATTGTCGCAAATTGGGCGCTTGAGTCCCGGTTTTCGGACTGGCTGTCGGATCGAACCATCCGCTCTGGCATGCCGGTGAGCCAGATCGTCTTCAGCGCAGCATTCATGGTGCTGCTCGTGGCGACGGCAATGGTCCACTACAGTTTCCCGGGGCGGTTCGAGTTTCTCAGCGCGTTTCCAACCGAAAACTCGATTCGACTGGCCAGTATTGATGCGGTCGAGGACTTCATCGCCTGGTGCGTCGCCAACAGCGTGACTTTCTTTGAGGCTCTCACCTCCGCCATTCGCTGGCTACTGGATGCAATGGAAGTGGCCTTGGTTCAGACCCCTTGGATCGTCGTCGCTGCCCTTATCGTATTGCTGACATGGCTTACGGCGGGCCTGCGCATGGCGATCTGGTCCGGAGCTTTCCTGGCCTATATGGGTGTTCTTGGTTTCTGGGAAAAAGCCATGACGACCCTGGCGCTCTTGGGAACCGCTGCGCTGCTATCCATCGTGATAGGCATTCCGCTGGGCATGTTTTCGGCCCGCCGCCCGCGGTTTTACGCCGTGATCCAGCCGATCATGGACTTTATGCAGACCATGCCTGCCTTCGTTTTCATGGTACCGGTGATCGCCTTTTTTGGTGTTGGCAAGCCGGCGGCTGTCATCGTCACGATGATCTTCGGCGGGACGCCCGTTGTGCGCCTTACCGTTTTGGGTCTGCGTGGCGTTCCGGAAAGCGTGCGTGAAGCCGCGATCAGTTTTGGCGCCAACAGGTGGTATCTGCTCACAAAAGTCGATCTGCCCCTTGCCGGCCCTTCGATCCGTGCGGGTATCAACCAGACGATCATGCTCTCGCTGGCTATGGTTGTCGTGGCCTCGCTGATTGGCGCCAAAGGACTGGGTGAGGACGTTCTTGAGGCGCTGCAATACGCCAATGTAGGCCAGGGGATACTGGCGGGCTTTGCCATACTCTTTTGCGCGATGATCCTTGATCGGATTGTTCAGGGCCAAAGAAAGTGACGCCGCTGGTACTCGTTCATGGTTTCATGGGGGGCAGTGCGCAATGGAATGCTTATGTCACCCCCCTTGAAAACCAGTTTTCCGTGGTGGCGGTTGATCTGCCCGGATTCGGAGCAAATGCCCATCTGCCTCCCATCGACAGTATTGGCGGGTATGCGGATTGGGTGATCCAGCACCTCCGCGACCTCAGGCTGGGGATGTATCATCTTCTGGGCCATTCGATGGGCGGCATGATCGCTCAGGAAATTGCCCGCCGGGATTTTGAAAGGGTGGACCGATTGGTGTTGTACGCAACCGGCGCGATTGGCGTTTTACCCGGGCGGTTCGAGACCATTGAGGAAAGCAAAAAGCGTGCGGCAGAGGACGGCCCCGCCGCAACTGCCCATAGGATCTCTGCAACTTGGTTTCTGGATCGTGAAGCCGCACAAGGGTTTGAGCACTGCGCCGCTGTAGCCGCGCAAAGCAAACTGGCTGCAATAAACGCCGGCCTGGACGCGATGCACTCCTGGTCCGGAGAGCAGAACCTCAGCCAAATCCGGCAGGAAACACTTGTGCTTTGGGGCGATCGGGATCGGACTTATCCGTGGAGCCAGACGCATATGCTTTGGCAAGAAATCCCCAAGACCTCGCTTGCGGTCGTGCCGGGTTGCGCCCATGCGGTTCATGCCGAGAAAACTGAACTATTCCAGCTTCTGGTCTCCGACTTTCTTGAGTGATGGGCACTGCAGGCGGCAGGGCGCTCTGCAGGAAACAGCCGAGTTCGGGCTGTTGAAGTTTCAGTGGCGTTTATTCAAGAGCCAAGCGGGTTTATCTTCGTGCCAGTCGCAGCGCACGGGTTTTCCGCGCAGGGCCAGAAAGACCTATGTGAATCGCTCGTGGCTCGATTTGACGGCGACACGGGGCCCACACTCAAGTCTCACGAAATGCTTTCGCAAAGTAGTCGCTGAACGGTTTGATAAGGTAGGCAATCGGTGTTCTGTCCTGCGTCCGTATGAAGGTTTCGACCGGCATTCCAGGGACCAGAGGTGTTTCCGCGGGCAGTTTTTTCTGCTCTCCGGCATTCAGTGCGATCTCGGCCGTGTAGTAGGTCTGGTTTGTCGAAGCTTCCTCGAACGCATCCGCAGAAACCAGGGTGACCCGTCCTGTCAATTCGGGCGTCTTGCGCTGATCCATGGCCGAAAAGCGCAAAACGACATCTTGTCCGACGAACATCTGGTCAACGTGAATGGGGTCGACGCGGGCACTTATGATCAGCGGACGATCCTGCGGAACGAGGTACAATACCGGTTCAGCCGGTTTCACAACCGCGCCAAGGCTGAAGATGTTCAAACCATGTACGACCCCAGAGACCGGCGCCGTGATTTCAAGGTTGGCGATACGCTCTGCGATATTCGTCGTTTCCTCGCGTAATTCCAGTTCCCGATACCGCAGGTCCCTGAGGCGGGTAATGGCATCTTCGCGGCGTTTGCTTTGCAACTTGAGGATTTGAATCTCGATTTCGGTCTTTCGCCCCTCGGATTCCGCGATACGGGCAGTCAGATCACCCATCGTGCCGCTCAAGCGTGCTTCTTCCCGTTGCAATGACAGAACGCGGGATGCGGGGGCCAATCCGCGTTCAAACAAGGATTCCTGATCCGTCAGTTCCTTTCGTATCAGGTCCAGCTGGGTGGCAAGCGCCAGTTTTTGAGCATCAATCCCGACAATCTGACTGTCGATCTGACCAACTCTTTTGAGTTGCTGATCAATCTCCTGCGCGATGGATTCCTTGCGCGCCACAAACAATCGTTCCTGCCCATAGACCAAGTCCGCGATGTCGATGTCCAAAGATGCGGCTTGCTGAAGTATGGGGTCAAAACGAATTTCTTCGGTTCCGTCTCTTTCCGCCTCAAGACGACCACGGCGGGCCATGAGCTCGTAAAGCTCTTTTTCGGCGATCGCCAATTTGGTGGCAAGGTCATTGGACGCCAGCTTGATCAGAACATCACCGGCCTCGACTAAGGACCCTTCGTCGACAAGTATCTCGGCGACCACGCCGCCATCGGGGTGTTCCACAACCTGTTGATTTTGATCAACTTCAATTCGACCGCTGGCAACGATTGCCCCGGCAATATTGGTCGTGAAGGACCAATAGCCAAAGCCCCCAAGCAACAGCATCAGGCCCACAAGACCCACGAGCACTGGTCCGAGCGCTGACCAGGAAACAGACGAGTTTACGTCGGACCGTTCCGGTTTCATTTCAGGCCTCCCTGTCTGGCGGTTTTTGCGATTTGTTCGTGGTTGATAACGAGTTTCCGAAGAACGTCTTTCTTGGCACCGAAGTCCCGGACGGTGCCGTTTTCAAGCATTATCAGCTTGTCGCATTCCTGGATTGCGGCCGGTCGATGAGCCACGATCAACACGGATTTTCCGTTTGCCTTGAACTCTTCAATTGCGCGATTGACCGCGGCACTGCCTTCGACGTCGAGGTTTGAATTTGGTTCGTCCAGCACCAGCAGAACGGGATCGCCGTACATGGCGCGGGCAAGGCCGATACGTTGCATCTGACCACCGGACAGCTGCCCTCCGTTCGCCGACACGTTGGTGTCATAGCCATCAGCGAGCCGCAGTATCATCTCATGCGCATCTGCTTTCTTTGCGGCTGCCACGACGGCGGCATCGTCCGGCTCGGGCGCCATTCGGGCAATGTTTTCGGCAATCGTGCCGTCAAACAGCTGAAACCGCTGCGGAAGATAGCCGATGAGGCTGCCAAGTTCGGTCGAGCCGTATTGATCCAGCGCGGCGCCATCCAGCCGGATCGTGCCGCTGTGCGGACGCCATACGCCAGTCAAGGATCTGGCGAGTGTGGACTTCCCCGCGCCGGACGACCCAATCAAGCCGACCGCTTCGCCAGGGTTCACGTTGAACGAAACGGATTTCAGAGCGGCTTGTCGTGAGTTCGGCGGAAATACGGTCAGGTTTTGAACAACCAACTTGGCTTTGGGTTTCGGCAGTCGCGTATTCACACGTTCGGGCGGTACGGTGCCGAGCAGTTCGGCCAGATTGTCCCAGCCTCTTTTTGCGGTCTGAACCAACTGCCATTGCGCCACAAGCTGCTCCATCGGTGCCAGCGCTCGGCCCAGCAGGATTGAGCTGGCAATCATTGCGCCTGCAGTCAGTTCCCCCTGAAGCACAAGAAATGCACCGACGCCAAGGATGGCTGACTGCAAAAACAACCGGAAAGTCTTTGTTACGTTCGCAAAGCTGCCGCTTACGTCAGCCGAGCGGATCTGCTCCTTCAGCGCCCGGTCGCGCAACGTCTTCCACCGCGTGAAGGTCGCATCGCGCATACCCATCGCCTCAACGATTTCGGCTTCGTTCCGCAGCTGGTTGGACATTGCTTCGGACGAGGCGCCAGCACGGCTGGCATTCGACATGGGCCGTGCCGAAAAAACTCGGTTCAAACCCGTCAGTGCCAAGATGAGCAAACCACCCAACGCAGCGACAGCGCCAAGCCACGGGTGGAATATCCAGATGCCCAAGAGGAAAACGGGCGTCCAGAATACGTCGAAAAAGGCCATTGGAACCGGAGATGACAGAAGCCGCTGAACAGCCTCGAGATCGCGCAGGCCGGTTTCCGTTTGATCGTCCGGAGCGACCGAAGCCTTACGCTGCACAGCTTCGAAAACCCTACGGTCAAGGCGTGCCTGGAAACGCGCCGCGACGCGTCCGAAAATCCTCCCCCGAGCATATTCAAGCAGGCCCAGAATGCCGTACAAGAACGCAACAAGCACCGAGAGAGCGACCAGCGTTTCCACCGATCGACTGCCCAAAACCCGGTCGTATACCTGCAGCATATACAATGGCCCGGTCAGCATCAGAAGGTTGGTGAAGCAACTGAGAACACCGACAAAAACGTACAGCCGCCAGCTTTCCCGACGCACTTGGCGAAGTTCCTGACGCCCCGTTTCAAATACGAATTTGGATTTTCCCATTGGCCGTCACCTTTGCTCTCAACTGATGACCGATACGCTGATCTGAACCGGTTGGATTTGTTTTTTGGTTTCGGCCTCAGTGGGCGCGGAAACGATCTACGCGCTACCGCCGGGGACACATCGTGACTCAGAAATATTTGATCCGAACGGCCTGTGCGCTCCGTACCAGCGGTAAGCCAATCGTTGGCTTGCAAATCTCAGGTGGAGGAAAATATGACGACAATTGCAGGAATTGCCGCAGGAAATCCAAGCTTTAGCATTCTTGTCGCAGCAATAGGTTTTATCGATGACCAGAAGGGGACTGACTACCTTGGTGTCCTCAGTGGAACTGCCGGTGACCCTTCTGCGACCTACACGGTTTTTGCCCCGACAAACGCGGCATTCGGGCAGCTTGCAGCTGATCTGGGTTTTGCGGGCGACGTTACTGACACCGCAGCCGTAACCGCATTTCTGACCTCTCTGAACGAAGATCCGGTGGAAACCGCAACGCTGCTTGAGACGATCGTCACCTATCATGTTGCAGCAGGCACCCAAGGGTCGTCCGAGATTGCGTCGGCGGGTTCGGTGACCTCACTTCAGGGCGGAGTGATCGACGCGTCTGAACTGCCGACACTTGGCGATCTGGAGCCGGACCTCATCAATCCGTCGCTGGTGCAGACAGACATCCTGGCGGACAATGGCGTGGTCCACGTGATTGATCGCGTTCTGCTGCCGATCGATCTGCCAGGCAATGACGCCCCGACGATTACGGAAACCGTTCTGGCGGTAAGCGGCGCATCCGGCTTTGACGAAAACGGAGGTGATTTCGACATTCTCCGAGAAGCTCTGATCGCGGCTGATCTGGCGGGCGCCCTTAATGACCCGAATGCCGACCTTACCGCCTTCGCGCCGACCGATGACGCGTTTATCGCGCTCTCGAACTCACTGGGATACGAAGGCAGCGATGAGGGCGGAGCGTTTGCATATCTTGTTGACGCACTGCGTTTGCTCAACGGCGGAAACGATCCCATCGAGCTGTTGACGACGGTGCTGACATACCATGTCTCGGGTGAAAGCCTGCAGGCCAGCCAGGTTCTGGCGTTTGAGGAAATCGAAACGCTCCAGGGCGGAACGATTGGTGTGGATGCCGAGACCCTTACCCTGGTCGATGCCGATCCGGACGTTCAGGATCCAAGCCTCATCGCGACCGACATTCAGGCGTCGAACGGTGTGATCCATGTATTGAACGGCGTTCTGCTGCCCGCCGATCTGCTGCAATCTGACGGTTCAGGGGCAGTCGATTTCGTCATCGGAGACGACGGTCGCGAAGTTATCCGCACAGGTCGGGACAATGACCTGATCGATGCCAAAGGCGGCAACGATATCGTTTTCGCAGGAAGTGGTGACGATCTGGTTCTCGCCGGTGACGGTCGGGACAAAGTTTTCGGCGGTAAGGGTGACGACACCCTGAACGGCGAGGGTGGAAACGACATCATCTTCGGCGGCCGCGGAAACGACGAGATCGCGGGCGGCGCCGGAAACGACAAACTCATCGGCGGCTCGGGCTCCGACAGCTTCGTCTTCGAACAAGGCGGCGGTCATGACACTGTGTTCGGCTTTCGCGCAGGTCGCGACAAGATCGACCTCAGCGCCTATGGCTTCACAGATTACGAGGAAGTCGAGGATGCGATCAGCGGCCGTTTCTTCAAGACCAAGATCGATTTGGGAGACACGGAAATCTCGTTGTTCGGCGTTCGCGCAAGCAGCCTAGACGAAGGTGATTTCATTCTCTGATAGGCAAGCCCGCCTGGACCGACCAAAACTGTTTGGGCGGGCTTTTCTTGTTGAAACGGCTTCACTACTTTTTTGGGAATGGTGTTTTGGATGTGTGTGGCGACAGCCGGGGCAAACGCCGTCACTTGCCTTAAGCCAGTAATTTTCAATACTTTCAATTATTAGGCCTGCGTGCATCCTGCAAGACGCAGGCACCCAATCAAGGCCGAAAACTCGTGATTACAGCGGTGCCCGGCGAGGTCGGGCCGCGCATCGCGCGAAGCTCACCGCTGGCAGCCTCAAGGCGGACTTCTCTGGCCACCATCGGCTGTATGTCAACGTCACCCCGCTCGATCAGCCCAAGCAGACGCGGGTATTTCCAGGACGGCATCCCTCGGGTGCCAAAAACCGAGAGCTGCTTGGAATAGATCGCGCGCATGTTCATGCGCATCCAACCTTCACCCGACGGCATCCCAATCTGTACATGACGGCCCAAGATCGCGAGGCACTCCAGCGAAGCATTCGTCGTGGTTTCGATGCCCAGCGCTTCGATGGAAACCTGCGCTCCTCCACCGGTGATATCCAGGATCGCGGTCGCCGCATCCTCTTTGGATGCATTGACCGTCGCGTCCGCGCCGTGGAGTTTTGCGTGCTCGAGTTTCTCATCGACCACATCCACCACGACAACCCGGCATCCCAGCATTTTCGCAAGCAAGAGAACGGACAGACCAATTCCACCGGTTCCATGGACGGCAACCCATTCGCCCGCAGCAACATCTGCTCGGTCCGTCAAAGCATGCCATGCGGTGGTGACGCGGCAGCCCAGGCCGGCGGCGAGGGCAGGGGAGAGTGTGTCTGGCAAGTGAACCAAGTTATGGTCAAAGGGCACCGCAACATATTCCGCATAGGCGCCCGGTGCGCCAAATCCGGGAACGATCTGGTTGGCGCAGGTATTCGACACTCCGGTTTGACAGGCATGGCAACTGCCGCACCCTAGGATGAATGGGGCGATGAGGCGATCACCCACTTTGTGTTTCGCATTGGACCCGGCCTCGACCACGGTGCCACAGTATTCGTGCCCCAGGATGGAGCCGTTTTGAACTTTCGGGTGGGCACCGGACCAGCCGTGGTAGTCCGAGCGGCACACGCCGCAGGCGGCGACCTCCAAGACCACTCCGTTGTCGGGGCAGGTTGGGTCCGGGACCGTTTCAATCGAAAGGTCCTCGTTGAACTCTCTGACGACTGCAGCTCGCACTTCGCGCTCCAAAATGGTTTCTTCGACCCAGAAATCCCGTCCCGTCAGAACTAGACGGGTCGGTCGCCTTTCACGGTTACACGCCGCCCCTTTCGTTCCGCGGGCCAATAGTCCCAGATGGCACGATGCATACAGCAACGATTGTCCCAAAACGCCATATCGTTGAGCGACCACCGGAACCGGATTTGATAGTTGATCTGTTCGGCATGCTCGAAAAGCATGTTGAGGATCGCCTCACTTTCCTTGGCCGACAAGCCGATAATCTTCGTTGTGAACGTTCGGTTGACGAACAGCGATTTTCGTCCTGTCTCGGGGTGAGTTCTGACGATCGGATGAATTGCTTCGGGGCAATCAATATCCGCGTCCTTTTGGCCCCGGTCGCTGTACCGGCCCTTGTATATGTGCTCGGAGCTGTGGAGGGCGGACAGGCCGCCGAGCATGCTTTTGATCGGTTCGGACAGATCATCGTAAGCCGCATACATATCGCTGAACATGGTGTCCCCGCCGCAAGGAGGGGCAATGTGGATCTGAAGCATTGTTCCCAATGGCGGCGTCTCATCACATGACACGTCCGAGTGCCAGAACTCACCGTTGGCCACCTTTGAATTTTTGGTGGCATGGATCTCGAATATCTCCGGATACCCTTCCATCGTTGGGGCTGCGGGGTGTGCGTGGAGCGGCCCGAAGCGTTTCCCAAACTCGATGTGCTGCGCAGGCGGTATCTCTTTCTGCTCTTTGAAGAACAGAACCTGATAGGTGTGAAAGGCATCGCGGATTTCGGCAAACTGGTCGTCGGGCACAGGCTGGCTCAAATCGACCCCATAGATCTCGGCCCCGAGGTTCGGAGCGAAAGGCTTGGCAACGATGGACGTGTAGGTGTTGGACTTTGGGGCAACCATGGGGACCTCGGGGCGCTGTTTCATTGAGCCTGTTTCGTGCAGGGTACAGATCAAAAAATGTAAACAAAAACGAAAATGATTTGAACAATCGGTGAAATTCTCTCACCTTTCATGGACCCGGACAAAGGTGGCGAGGTCTTTGGGATGAGCATTCGAGCGCTGCGAACTCTGGTCGCAATACATCGGCATGGAAGCTTTCGAGCCGCATCGGAGGTTGAGCATCTGACGCCGTCGGCGGTAAGCCATCAGATGCGGAACCTTGAAGTCATGTGGGGGCTCGACTTGTTTGACCGGTCGGCGAAGACACCCAAACTGACCAGTGCGGGGCTCATGCTTGTTGAAGAAGCGGCGGCGGTCGTTGCCGCGTATGATGGCCTGGCTGACAAGATGAGATCGGACAAGGAGCTTGCAGGCGAGATAATCTTGGGTGCAGTTCCAACGACTTTGACGGGTTTGGTGCCTGCTGCATTATCAAGGCTGAAGTCAGAGCATCCTGACGTGCGTGTCAGAATTGTTCCGGGCTTGACCAATCAGCTGCTGTTGCAGCTGGACCGCAAACAGGTTCACGCGGCAATCATCTCACGCCCGGATATCCTTCCGAAGTCGCTGGAATTCTCGGAAATCGTGACCGAGAAACTGGTCCTGCTCGTCTCGGAAAATACTCCGGACCTTTCTCCCGAAGAGCTTCTCGGCGCACTGCCGTTTATTCGGTTCACTCGCGACGCGGTTGTGGGGAGGCAGATCGAGGCCTGGCTGCAAAGGATGGGCATAGAAGTCAAAGACGCCATGGAGCTTGAAAGCCTCGAGGCAATATCAAGCATGGTCGCCGCGGAACTCGGGGTCTCGATCATACCTGACAGTCGTCTGGCGTCTTATGACCATTTGCGGCTCAGAAAAATTCCTCTGGAGCAGTTCGGACCCCGACGCATCGTCGGTCTTGCGAGTGTGGCAATGTCCCCTCGTGCCAGAATGGTGGACGCAGTCCGGGGCGCGCTGCTGGATGCGGTGGGACCCTAGTCGGTTCTCAGGCGGAGCCGAGGCCCCTGATTGCTTTCGAGAATTGCTTTGGTGGCTGCACGTTATTGAAGCCAGAAGCCGGTAGAGTGGCGGCGATGATTTTCGCTGCACCCAGAACCAATTTCGTCACCGACGGGCGGGCTGCTGTTCGCTCGAAAACTGTGCATTTCTTGGTAGGCCGCCAACTGGAAAAGCCCGTACAACTTGCAAAGTTTGAATTGATCGTCACACTTCTCGTATGAGCGAGTATTTTGATGAGATGTTCAACGGCGACGGATCTCTCAGAGGTCCTTACGAAGAGATCGGACGTTGGTTCAATGCGGAAGATGTCTCACGGCTGAGGGCCAAACAGCGCGAAGCCGAAGAAGTTTTCAGGCTGACGGGGATTACTTTCAACGTCTACGGCAAGACCGAGGCCGAAGAACGTTTGATCCCATTTGACATCGTTCCGCGCGTGATTTCAGGACGCGAATGGCAGCGTCTGGAACGCGGCATCGAACAGCGGGTTCGGGCGATCAATGCGTTTCTTCACGACATCTATCACCGACAGGAAATCGTGCGTGCCGGTCGCGTGCCGGCAGAGATGATTGCCAGCAACGAAGCCTTCCTGCCGCAGATGCTGGGTGTCTCACCGCCGGGGCAGGTCTACACCCATGTGGTTGGCGTCGATCTGGTGCGTACCGGGCCAGACGAGTTCTTTGTATTGGAAGACAACGCCCGTACGCCGTCCGGGGTCAGCTACATGCTCGAGAACCGGGAAACCATGCTGAAGATGTTCCCCGAGCTTTTCAGCGCCACGAATGTGCGCAATGTATCCGATTATCCCCGCAATCTGAGACGCTCGCTTGCGTCCAGTGCGCCGGCCTGCGCGGATGGCGAGCCGACCGTCGCGGTATTGACTCCGGGGATCTACAATTCAGCCTATTTTGAACATGCGTTTCTGGCCGATCAGATGGCCGTGGAACTGGTCGAGGGCCACGACCTGCGGGTTGTCGATGGGCGCGTCTGCATGCGCACCACGCGTGGTTACAAACCAATCGACGTTCTTTACCGCCGGGTTGACGACGATTTCCTGGACCCGCTGAATTTCAACCCGGACAGCGCGCTGGGCGTTCCCGGCATTCTGGACGTCTATCGGGCCGGGGGCATCACGATCGCCAACGCACCGGGCACGGGCATTGCCGATGACAAGGCGATCTATTCCTACATGCCTGAAATCGTTGAGTTCTACACGGGCGAGAAACCCCTGCTCAAAAACGTTCCTACGTGGCGCTGCAGCGACCCCGAGTCGCTTTCCTACGTATTGGACAACCTGTCCGATCTTGTCGTCAAAGAGGTGCACGGGTCGGGCGGCTATGGGATGCTGATCGGTCCGACCGCCAGCAAGAAAGAGATTGCGGCCTTCCGTGACAAGCTCAAGTCGCGGCCGTCGAACTATATCGCGCAGCCCACATTGTCTCTCTCGACAGTACCGATCTTCGCCCGTTCGGGACTTGCCCCCCGGCATGTCGATCTGCGGCCGTTTGTTCTGGTGTCCCCGGATGGGATCGAGATTACCCCCGGCGGCCTGACGCGCGTTGCGCTGAAAAAAGGGTCCCTGGTCGTGAATTCAAGCCAAGGCGGCGGGACCAAAGACACCTGGGTTCTGGAGGACTGACCATGCTGGGAAAAACTGCTGGCGGGTTGTTCTGGATGTCCCGGTATCTTGAGAGGGCGGAAAACACGGCCAGATTGCTTGAAACAGGTCAGAGGATGGCGCTGACCCGGACCAAGAATTCCGATGCGGAATGGGGCTCGGTTCTGAAAACAGCCGGCGTTTTCGGTGGATACAGCGCCAAATATGATGAGATTTCAAAAGACAATGCCGTGGATTGGATGTTGCGTGATGTCGACAATCCATCCTCGATCAAGTCGGTCATCAAGCAGGCGCGAGATAACGCGCGCCTTGTTCGAACTGCATTGACCCATGATGTCTGGAGCGCGGTGAACGCCACGTGGATGCAGATTGATCAAGCCATGAAGCGCCGCGTGAACGAGAGAGACCTGCCGGGGACGCTGGAGCTTATTCGTCAACAGGCGGCTCTGGTTCGTGGTGCGACGCTAGGGACCATGCTGCGCAACGATATTTTCGACTTCACCCGGATCGGCACCTTTGTCGAGCGGGCCGACAATACCGGGCGCATCCTGGACGTTAAGTACTATGTCCTTCTGCCCACGGCCTTTTCGGTCGGCTCGTCACTGGACAACATCCAATGGGAAAGCATCCTGCGGTCCGTGGGTGCGGGTGGTGGCTATCGCATGACCCACGGCCAGAATACCCGGCCGTCGGAAATTGCGCAGTTTCTGATCCTCGATCAGCGGATGCCTCGCAGCCTGCATTTCTGCTGCAGGAAGATCCAAGAGAACCTTTCTTATCTCAGCAAAGACTATGGCTTTGCGGGGCCGTCGGTTACGGCGGCCAATGCGCTGTCCGAGAAGTACCTCGACCGGCAGATTTCCGATATCTTTGACCTTGGGCTGCACGAGTACATTCAGGACTTTTTGAAAGATCTCGGAGACTTGAGCCGCCAGATTGAAGTTGACTACCGGTTCTATGAGTGACCAATGAAACTGCATATTCGCCACGAGACACGATACGATTTCGACGCGCCGGTTCCCTTTGGCCTGCAGCAGCTGAGAAAGACGCCCAAATCCTTCCGCAATCAGAATATCCTCTCTTGGAGCACCGAAGTGACCGGGGGGCGCAAGGAACTGAGCTTTGAGGACTACCATCGCAACACGGTGGAACTGATCAGTTTCGAAGCGAATACCCAAAGCATCTCATTGATCTCCGAAGGTTTTGTCGAGGTTGAAGACACGCATGGGGTGTTGGGACGTCACGAGGGCTCGACGCCGTTGTGGCTTTTTCAGCGGAGCACGCCTTTGACAACGCCGGGCAAGGGTGTTGCAGACGTGATTGCCGCTTTGCCGGATGGTGAGCCGCTTGAGCGGATGCATGCCCTGTCCGAAAGCGTTCGGGCTCAGGTCTCCTACGAAGTGGGAGGCTCGCACCCGGACTGGAGCGCAGAAGACGCTCTCAAGGCCGGGCGAGGCGTGTGTCAGGACCACGCGCATGTGTTCATCACTTGCGCGCGAAAGATCGGCGTGCCGGCCCGCTATGTCTCGGGTTACCTGATGATGAACGAAACCGAATTGCAGGATGCCACCCACGCGTGGGCCGAAGTTCATCTGGACGGGCTTGGCTGGGTTGGATTCGACGTGTCCAACGGGATTTCACCCGATGACAGGTACGTGCGTGTCGCAACCGGTCTGGACTATGCCCAGGCGGCCCCGGTAATAGGAAACAGAATTGGGGCAGCGGGCGAGCAGTTGACGGTTCAATTGCAGGTCGCACAGCAGTAACGGAGAACCTGATGACCTATGCTGTGGGCATGCGGCTGAACCGCGGATTGGTTTTCATGTCTGACACGCGCACGAATGCAGGCGTCGACAACGTGTCCACCTTCAACAAGATGTTCAATTGGACCGTCGAAGGCGACCGTTCGATCACCTTGTTGACGGCTGGCAACTTGGCGACCACCCAAGCCACCATAAGCCTGCTGGAAGAACGCACAAAAGCCCCGGAAGACCGGTCGCCGTCGATCCTTGAGGCGCCGACGATGTTTCAGGTCGCCCAATTGGTTGCGGCAACGCTGAACGACGTCATTGAGGGGCATTCCCGAGCGGGCCAACAGGCAGACAGCGCCTTTCACGCCACCCTGATCCTGGGGGGGCAGATCAAAGGCGGCCCGTCGCGCCTGTTTCTGATCTATCCCGAGGGCAATTTCATCGAGGCCGGTGAGGATACCCCGTTCTTTCAGATCGGTGAGACGAAGTACGGCCGCCCCATACTGGTACGTGCGTTTGATCCGGACATGAGCTTTTCCGAAACGGTAAAGCTGTTGCTGGTCAGTTTCGATTCAACGATCAAGGCCAATTTGTCCGTCGGTGCACCGCTTGATCTGCTGCTTTATGAGGAAGACAGCCTTACGGCCGGCACGCGTTCAAGGTTCGAGCCTGACGATCAGTACTTTCGGACCATATCCGAAGGGTGGGGCGATGCGCTGAAGGTCGCCCTGTCAAAGCTTCCGGCATACGAAGCCTGAGGAGCGAAGTCTTGTGCTCCCGCAGGGCGCAGGTTTCAGGCTGCCAGACCCTCAGCAGCCATTTGACTCAGGGTCACTCAGATAGGCGATCATCTGGTCCAGGTCGCGGCGAATCCCGTGCAGGTCTTTGATCTTTTGATCCACATCGGCCAACTTGCTTTTTAGGTTCGCGATCACCTCGGGCCGCGGGATAGTGTTTTCCGGGTCTTCCGGAAGGAAGCGCTTGATTTCCGACAGAGAAAAGCCAAGCGACTTGCTCATTGCGATGGTTTTGATACGAGAAATCATTGCGTCGGGATAGTCGCGATAACCGTTCTCCAGACGCTCGGGCGGTGGGATCAGGCCGTGTTTTTCGTAGAACCGAATGCTTGACGCTGACACGCCCGTGGCTTCTGCCAATTTTCCGATCTTCATGCCCTTGACCTTCAACCATTGTCGAAGGTTTATATCACCTGGGATCGAGAAGAAAAGGATCCCAAGATGACTGTTTCACCGCTGTTCGAACCGCTCACATTGCCAAATGGCGCGGTTCTCAGAAACCGTCTGGCAAAAGCTGCAATGGAAGAAAGTCTGGCGGCTTTCGGGCAGGTGCCAGACGAGAAAATTCACCGGCTTTTCCGCCGCTGGGCCGCGGGCGGCGCGGGCCTGTTGATCACTGGAAATGTAATGGTCTCGGCTGATGCGCTGTCCGGCCCCGCCAGCGTGGTTCTGGAAGACGGAACTGATCTTGCGCCTTTCCGGGAATGGGCCGAGGCAGGGCAGATGCGCGGCGGAGCAATCTGGATGCAGATCAATCATCCCGGTCGTCAGGTCCTGGCGAGCCTGGGCGAAGAAACGGTGTCGGCCTCCGACGTTCCGGTCGAGATCCCCGGTATGTCCAAAAACTTCAACCCGCCGCGGGCCCTGACCGAGGCCGAAATTCAAGACCTGATTTCCCGTTTTGCTCGAACAGCCGCGTTGGCCGAAGAAGCAGGATTTGACGGCGTTCAGATACATGCCGCCCACGGCTATCTTATCAGCCAGTTTCTATCGCCCTTGACCAATCGCCGCACCGACCATTGGGGCGGCTCTTTGGAGAATAGGGCGCGTTTTCTGTTTGAGGTCGTGCGCGCGATCCGGGCCAGCGTGTCCAAGGGTTTCACCGTTTCGGTGAAGCTGAACTCGGCTGATTTTCAGAAAGGTGGATTTGGGCAGGATGATGCCAAATGGGTGGTCAACCAACTTGGCGGTATGGCTATTGATCTGGTCGAATTGTCCGGCGGTTCCTATGAGAGTCCGGCCATGCAGGGCAGGCAGGAGGATGGCTCCAGCACGGCCCGGCGCGAAGCCTATTTTGTAGACTTCGCGCGGGAGATCGCTGCTGACGCGAAAATGCCGATCATGGTGACCGGCGGCATTCGCTCTCGGGCTGTTGCCGAGGATGCATTGGCCAACAACAGGGGCGGGATTGGCGTCTCGGTTCTGGGAGTGGCTCGCGCGATGGCGTTTGAACCTGATCTTGTCGAAAACTGGCGGAATGGCAAATCAGAGTCGGTCAATATCCCGGAAGTGTCTTGGAAAAACAAAAGGCTGGCGGGGTTCGCCTCGATGGTGCTGGCGTATTTCCAGCTTGAACGACTGGCAAATGGCAAGCCACCGAAAGTACCTCACTCGGCATTTCTCGCGCTGATGCGAAATCAGATGCGGGCGAAGCGATGGACGAAACGATACCGTTCCTGGCGCGATGCCCGGGCATGATGTGGTCAGGGAAGCCTAAAGCAGGGAGCCAACGGCGTTTGTGCGGGTAATCGCCGTGTGGCGGCGCCTTTGACGCTTGGCTTCCGGCACCGACCGCAGGTGTTTCTGCCGTTGCCGCCAGAGTTGGAAATGGGCGCAACCTTACACAGGTTGCGCCCGAATTTTTGCCTGCTCGCCGCTTCTAACCAAGCAACCCTGGCAGGGTCAGCGAGATAGCGGGCACAAAGGTGATCAGCATCAGAGCGACCAGAATTGCCAGGTAAAAGGGCCATATCGTCCGAACCGCCTTTTCCATCGGCAGTTTGCCAACGGCGCAGCCGACAAACAGGCAGGAGCCAACCGGAGGGGTGCACAGTCCCAGGCCCAGATTCACCAGCAAGATCATTCCGAACTGCAGGGGATCAATGCCAAGGCTGTTGGCAACCGGCAGGAAGATCGGCGTGCAGATCAGGATCAGGGCAGCCATGTCCATGATCATGCCCAGAAGCAACAAGACCGCATTGATCATCAGCAGGATAAGGATCGGGTTTTCCGTCAGGCCTGTCAGCAGATCCACCGTTTTGTCCGGCACTCTGTAGAAGGTCAGCATGTAGGCAAAGGCGCCCGCGCAGGCGATCAGGATCATGACCATGGCCGTCGTACGTACGGCCGACGCAACCGCGATGCAGAACTTGTCCCAAGTGATACTCCGGTAGACCACGAGCGTGACGACAAAGGCATAGATTGCGCCGAACGCCCCGGATTCAGTGACCGTGAAGATGCCTGACAGGACACCTCCGACGATGATCACGGCAGTCAGCAGCCCGGGGATCGCGCTGAGAAAGCTGATGACCAGAGCCTTCCAGCCCGGAAAGGTTTCGGCCTGATACCCTCGGCGCACCGCAACAAGATACGCGGCGACGGCTAGGCAGAGGCACATCAACACGCCCGGAACTACGCCCGCAAGGAAAAGCTTCGAGATCGAAATGCCGCCCCCCGCTGCAATGGCGAAGATGATCATGTTGTGGCTGGGAGGGATGATGATCCCTGCGATCGACGACGTGACCGTCACATTGACCGCATAATCCGCGTCGTAGCCTTTCTCTTTCATCACGGGAACAAGAATGGAGCCGAGGGCAGATATATCGGCGATGGCCGATCCCGAAATTCCACCAAACAACATCGACGAAAACACATTCACGATGCCCAAGCCCCCACGAACGGCGCCGACCGCGGCTGACGCGAACCGCACCAGACGCATGGCGATCCCGCCGTGGAACATCAGTTCACCGGCGAAGATGAAAAACGGGATTGCCATCAACGAGAAAACGTTGATGCCCGAGATGATCCGCTGGAACCCGATCATCAGCGGCAAACCTTCGAACCAGAAGGCCGAGATGGCGGCAATGCCCAAGGCGAAGGCCACAGGTGTTCCGATCAGTACACACAGGGCGAAGACGCCAAGCAAAAGAAGAATTCCCATGATCCGCCTCTATTCGATGCTGTCTTTTCGCTCGTCAAAACCGACGCAGAGGCGGATCAGGTGACCAACGGAAAACACAAGGATAAGGCCCCCGCCAATGGTCAGGGGCAATGACCGCAAGCCTTCTGGAACCTGGATCAGGGGGATGAGCGACCCCCATTTGAACATCGTAAGCCGCGCCCCGAACACCAGCATCAGAGCGCCGAATCCGGCCATGATCACATCCGTGCAAACGACCAGAGCCGTCCTGAATCGTCGCGGAACGGCCGAGCGCACGAGGGACACGGACAAATGCGTGTTGTCGTGCACACCGACCGCCGCGCCGATGAACGCGATCGTCATGACCAGCAGCAGGGCGACCTGCTCGACCCACGTTGGCGTTGCGTTCAGGACGTAGCGGCCGAAGACGAGCCAGCCGAATATGACGGTGACCACGACCAGCGCGACACCGGTCACGATCCGGCATGCATCGGCGATGCGGTCGAGGATCCGGACCATAGTGCGCACTGAGGACGGGGGCGGAGATGTATTGCTCATAAGCCTGAAACTCTTGATCAGATGTCCGGCCCCGCATTGGCAGGGCCGGACTGTATCAGATCCGATACGGTTCGATCACTCGGTCGCCTGGATGGTTTCAACCAACGGGCGGAGGTCAGGGTTGGTTGCGAAATAGGCCTCGTAGACCGGGGCCATCGCGGCCTGGAACGGTGCTTTGTCGGCCACTTCGTTCACTACCACACCCGCAGCCTCGACCGCCGCGCGGCTGGCCGCTTCACGCTCGGCCCACAATTGCCGCTGCAACTCGGCGGACTCTTGCGCCGCCTCTCTGACTGCGGCCTGCAGTTCGGGCGACAAGGCGTTGAATTTGTCGGTGTTGACGCACACGCATTCAGGGATGATCAGGTGCTGGGACAGCGAGTAATAGCCGGCAACCTCGAAATGGCCGGTCGACTCGTAGGACGGCCAGTTGTTCTCGGCGCCATCGACGACCCCGGTCTTCAGGGCCTGATAAACCTCGGCGAAGGCCATGGGCGAGGGGTTGCCGCCAAGTTCGGCAATCATGCCGGTGAACAGATCGTTGTTCATGACCCGCACTTTCATGCCCTGGACATCGGCCGGGGTATTGATCGGCTTGGTCCCGTTGTAGAAGGATCGGGCGCCGGCGTCATACCAGGCAAGCGGGGTCAATCCCTTGGCTGCCATACCGGCCGCGATCGCGGCACCGCCCTCGCTGTCCAGAACGCGGAACATGTGGGGGACGTCCTTGAAGATGAAGGGCAGTGAAACGACATTTGCCTCGGCGACAATCGGTCCGATCGGACCCAGGTTGAAATTTCCGACCTCCAGAGCGCCAGCGCGGACCTGTTCGACCGCATCGGGCTGGCTGCCCAATGTGCCGCCGTGGAACATTTGCAGGTTGATTTCACCGCCGGTCTTTTCGGTGACCAGTTCGGCGAATTTGTCCATCGCGACAGTATTCGGGTAGCCGTCTGCGTGGATGTTCCACCCGCGCCAATCCTCGGCCAAAGATGCGCTGCCGGTCATGACGACCATGGCTGCGGCGCCGATCAGTGTTTTTGTAAGTTTGGTGTTCATGCTTTCCTCCCTAGAAGCAGACAGATGTTTTTGGTGATCGGTCGGAGCCGGCTATGAAAAGAGCAGGCCTCCGTTGATGTCGATGTTCGCGCCCGTAATGAAAGCGGCGGCGTCCGAGGCCAGAAACGCGACGAGGTTTGCCACATCCTTGGACGTGCCTTCGCGTTTCAGCGGTGTGGCGCTGGCCACGTTGGTGCGGACTTCGGTCTTGGTGAAGACATTGTGGAAGTCTGTGTCGATCATGCCCGGGCAAACCGAATTGATCCGGATCTCGGGCCCCAGTTCCTTGGCCAGCCCACGTGTCATCGTCATGACCGCCCCCTTCGAGGCCGCATAGGCAACCGCGCCGGGACCACCCCCGTCACGACCCGCCTGACTGGCGAACCCGACGATCGCGCCGCCTTTTTTCATGTGCGGCAACACCGACTGAACGGCGCGGGCAAAAGAAGTGGTGTTCAGGTCCATAACGTAACGCCAATGGTCCATGTCCATCTCAGACAGGGTCTTTCGGGCCACCAACCCTCCGGTCACATGGACAAGAATGTCGATCCGGGGCCCGAAGGCGGCAATCGTTTCTGAGACCAGCCTGTCCACATCCGCGCCTGACGTCATGTCGCCCTGTACGGCAATCGCCTGACCGCCGGCAGCCGTAATCTCCTGGACCGCAGACTCTGCACCCGTGGATGAGCTGTGATAGTTGATTGCGACCGATGCTCCGGCCTCGGCCAGTTTCAGAACGCAGGCACGGCCGATGTCCCGTCCGCCGCCGGTCACGATCGCAACCTTCCCTGCAAGGTCCCGGTTCAGGCCAATCTGTTCAGCGTTCAATTCGGTCATTCTCTTGTCCCTTTGGATCCCCGGTCAGCCTGCCGGCGCGCCCGTTCCGATATTTGAGTTCGAACGGGCATGAAGCAGTGTTGCGTATTTTAGTCGACTAGGATACTAGTATTGTCAACAACTTTGTTTGAGGGTCACAAAGGGCATCGCACGGCGCGTGCCAAAATAATTGGCTGGAGTTACATTGAGGAGTATCGAGGGAGGGGCCTCGAGCCACGGAAAACCACCCGAGTTGGTCATGCGCAGAAAAAAGGCAAGAAATGCAAAGTATTACGGACAAGATCGAGCGGCGCACAACCACTGACATCGTTTATGAGAGCCTGTACGAGGCGATCGTTTCGCTTGAAATTCTGCCGGGGACGAAACTGTCCGAAGCAGACATCGCAAAGAAGTTTGAGGTGTCCAGGCAGCCGGTCCGCGATGCTTTCAACAGGCTCGAGGCGCAGGATTTGCTGCTGATCCGTCCTCAGAAAGCCACTCGGGTCCGCAGCTTTTCAATGGAACGGATCGGTCATGCACGCTTTGTTCGCCTGGCCGTCGAGTTGGAGGTGGTGCGCGCTGCGTGCCAGGTTTGGAAGCCCCAATACTCGAAGCTGCTGGAGGACAACCTCAAGCGGCAGAAAGACGTGGTTTCAAGGAACGAGGCCGAAGAGTTTCATCAACTCGACTATGACTTTCATCGGTTGATATGCGAGCTGAGCGGCAACCCGCTGGCCTTTGACACGATTCAGGAATGCAAAAGAAAGATCGACCGCCTGTGCGTTCTGAGCCTTGGGCGCGAGAGCGAGGCCGAGACTCTGGTTCGGGATCATGTGGCGCTGGCCAAGGCGCTTGCAGACCGCGACGAGACGAAAGCGAGCGAAACCATTCGCCGTCATCTGGGCCGTATCGACAAGACCATCGAAGAGGTTCACGCGAAACATGCCGAGTATTTCGAGTGAAATGAACGCCGCCACCTGACCGAGGACACTGTATCATGACCAATAACTATCCGATTGTGTCGCCCGCCCGGGGCGTCACGCGCCAGGTATTGGCAGATCACGAAGACCTCATGATGGTGTCCTTCCGCTTTGAGAAAGGTGCCGAAGGCGCGTTGCACGACCACCCGCATGTGCAGTCGACATTTGTGCGGTCCGGGCGGTTCAATTTCGTTATCGGAGATCAGGAGCGAGAGCTGGGGCCCGGTGACAGCCTGATCATTCCGTCCGGCGTTAGCCATGGTTGTGTTTGCCTGGCGGCCGGAGAGTTGATCGACTGTTTCACGCCCAGGCGGGACGACTTTCTGTAAGGCGCATTCCGCGAACGCGCTTGCCGTGGCCCGCGATTACTTTGACCCCATGAGGCCGGGTAACCTGTTTTGTGGCAAAACGGGCCGGGCAGGGGGCATGTCATCGCGCCGGATATCGGATCAACAGGCAGCGGCCCCGCAGCTTGGGCTAGGAATTGCGGTCCTCACGTGCTGATCCAATGCCAAGGATCAGGTCGGCGCATCGTTCGCCCAGCATCATCGCAGGTGCGTTTGTGTTGCCGGCGTTGATGTCCGGCACGGCGGACATGTCGCACACCCGCAAGCTCTCGACCCCGCGCACGCGCATTCTGGGGTCCAGCACGGCCATTCCATCACCGTCACGGCCCATTCTGGCAGTGCCCGCCGGGTGATAGTTGGTTTTCACGAACCGTTTGCAATGTGCTCGCAGCGTCTGGTCGTCGTCCGCTGTCGGAATGACGATTTCGCGGATCCTTTGTGCAAGTGGGCCCGAGGTGAATGCTCGACGAAAAAAACGCTGCCCCCGAATCATCTCCTGCATGTCGTCTTCATGCTTAAGAAGGTTGGGCGAAACCACTGGCATGGCGTCGGGGTCTGCCGAGCGAAGCCGAACCTCTCCGCGTGATTTCGGTTTGACCACGACAGTCGTGACGGTCAGGCCAAAGTCATCTTGCACCTCGTCAAGCGCGTCGCGATCCAGATAGACGATGGGAACGCAAAATGCCTGAATGGTCGGTTCTCCATCAGGGTTCGACGGATTGACGAACGCGCCGGCTTCTACCCCGGCCGAAGTCACCGGGCCGCTGCCGAACAGCTTGAACTGGATGCCGTTGCGCAGCATCCGCCAGCCCTCACCTTGTTTGAAATATCCGTAGGGGCCGTTGGCAAAGGCGGTGATCGGAACTTCGGGGTGGTCGATCAGGTTTTGGCCGACCCCGGGCAATGGGCAGACCACGGGAATATCGTGTTCGGCAAGATGTGCATCCGGTCCGATACCCGACAGCATTAGAATTTTCGGAGTGATCAGGGCGCCAGCCGCAAGCACAACCTCACCATCACATCGGACGGTGTGGGACCCGCGTTTGTCTCGATACTGCACGCCGACGGCCCGGTCGTTTTTGATGATGACTTTGCTGACCTTTGCGCCCAACCGGACGGTCAAATTCGGGTTCGCCTCAAGTGGAGCGAGGAAAGCGTAGGCTGACGAGCTGCGCTTTCCGGCGCGATTGGTGAACTGATAGAACCCGACGCCGCGCTGCGTTGCGCCGTTGAAGTCCGTGTTGAATGGTTCGCCAAGGGCCTGCACCGACTGAACGAACCAACGGGACATGTCGTCGATATGCCCCGGATCCGAGACCTGCACCGGACCGTCGCTGCCATGCAGGTCGTTGTGCAGCCTGTTGTTGCCTTCCATCCTGCGGAAATAAGGCAGCACATCATCCCATCCCCAGCCGACCCCGTCGTTGGTCTGTCTCAGCAGGTCGTTCCATGCGTCATAGTCGGAAGGCCGACCGCGCATATAGACCTGCGCATTCACCGACGACCCGCCGCCCAGCACGTTGGCCTGCGGAATGTCATGCACGCGGCCGTCCAGGTGGTCCTGCGGTTCGGTCTGGTGGTAGGTCATGAACTTGGACCCGTTGATCATCTTGAAGATACCCGGCGGCATGTCCAGCAGTGGATGGCGATGCGAATGCCCCGCCTCCAGCACCAGAACCCTGCACTTGCCTTTGTTGACCAGCCGCGCTGCTGCCGCGGCGCCGGCCGAGCCGCCGCCGATGACGATGTGATCGAAGGTTTCCGTCATGATTTCGCCTTCAGGTCCGGCGTTTGGGCTCGCTGATCGAGTCGCGCTCGACCAGTTCGCATTCCAGCTTCACGAGTGGATGCCGCTGACCGTCCGTCGGTCCATGGAACAGCTGTTCGACGACCCAGCGTCCCATCGCCCGGGTGGGAAGGATCATCGACGTCAGGGGCGGCGACAGGTGCCGCGCGGTTTCGTCATCGTCAAATCCGATGACTGAAATGTCCTCGGGGATGGACAGGCCAAGTTCCTTGAGAGCCTCATAGCAGCCGATGGCCATGCGGTCATTCTGGCAGAAAATGGCGGTTGGCGGAGAGGGCAGGTCCATCAATTCGCGCGTGGCGGCGTAGCCTGCGCTGGGCAGCCAGTTGCCCTCGATGACCAAATCCTCGTCAAATGGGATGTCGGCGGAAGCCAGGGCGTTTCTGTACCCGGTCGTACGCCCGGCGGCGCATTCCATGAACGGCTCGCCGGTGATGGTGGCAATTCGTTTGTGCCCGGCCTTGATCAGGGCGTTGGTCGCCGTATGTCCGGCAGCGACTTCGCCGGGGATCACCGCAGGAAAAGAGAGGTCGTCGCAAAAGCAGTTCAACAGCAGAACCGGAGTGGCCGTCTGCCTGAGGATCTCCGGCACGACCACCCGCCGCGTAAAAACGGTCGCGTAGATGATGCCTGCAACCTGTTGGTCGAGGAAATACCTCAGCGTTCTGGGCTCGACCTCGGAGTCGTTTTGGGTTTCGGCCAGCAACACAAGGTTTCCGGTGTCCCGAACGGCCTGTTTCACCCCGTTGAACGCGTTCACCATCTCGGGGCTCGACGCCAGATCATCCACGACGAAAGCTATGGTTCCGTCCAGCGCCGCGGGCCGGCGCGCGCTGTCCTGGGGTTTCCTGAGTTGAGAGGGCATGGCGTATCCAAGCGTGTTGGCGGCATCCAGGACCCGTTGCTTGGTATCCTCGGAGATCTTGACGGAATCATTCTTGTTGAGAACCAGCGATACTGTCGTCTGCGAACACCCGGCGACGCGCGCAATGTCGTGCATCGTCACGCGCTGCCGGCCCGCGACTCGTCCTACACCCCTGTGCTGCCCGGCTTTGTTCGCTTGATCGTTCATCGCTCAACCTTTTTGTTCGCATCCTTTTTATCGACTATGCGGAGGGCGCGCAACTAATATTAGTAGGCGATAATTAATATTAGTGTTGACGAAATAATAATATTAGTGTTTTGATCGGCGGTGCGGTCGCCAGTGTGGTCTGGCCGAGCAAGTGCGGGAGGCGAAATTGCGGTCTGTAGTGGGGGAGTTGGGTCAAGTCGTTCGCCATTCGATGTTCATCGATGGCCGCTTTGCCGACTTTGACGCGGACGCGGTCGATGTCGAAAACCCTGCAAATGAAGAGATCGTAGCGCAGGTTCCAGATGGTGGTGCCATGCATGCCGATGCAGCGGTCGAGGCGGCCCGCCGGGCTTTTGGCGCGTGGTCTGCGCGCCCGGCGATCGAGCGGGCGCAAATGGTCCGAAAGCTCGCCGAGGCCATCCGGGTCGACGCCGCGCGTCTGGCTGCTTTGATCACAGCCGAGCAGGGCAAGCCGATCTCGCAGGCCCGAGGTGAAGTGGATGCCGCCGCTACCTTTCTTTGCCATGCAGCTGAAGAGGCCCGGCGGATTTCGGGTGACATAGTGGCCTCGGACAACAGGTCCGAAGAAATCCAGATTCGGCGCCATCCCTATGGGGTTGTCGTTGCGCTGACGGCCTGGAACTATCCCTTGGCATTGGCGGCCAGGAAAATCGGGCCAGCGCTGGTCGCGGGCAACACCGTTGTTTTGTTGGGACATGAAATCACGCCGCTTTCCGGTCTTGCGGTTGCCGAGCTTGCGGACAAGGTCGGGTTTCCGCCCGGTGTTCTGAATGTTCTGACGGGGAGAGGGCCGGTGGTTGGGCAGCGGTTGGTCGAACACCCCGATACGTCGCTGATCACGATGACCGGCAGCACGCGCGCCGGGAAAGAGATTTTTCGCACAGCGGCCGACCGGATCAAGGTTGTCCGGCTCGAGCTTGGGGGCAAGGCTCCGTTCATCGTGATGGAGGATGCGGATGTTGACGCCGCCGTTTCGGCCGCCATTGCCGCCCGGTTTGCCAATTGCGGCCAGATCTGCACCTGCAACGAGCGTATGTATCTCCATCGCGACATTGCCGACCAGTTCTTGGAAAAATTCGTGTCGGCAGCCCGCGCATTGTCGATCGGGGATCCGATGGAGGACTGCGACCTAGGGCCCAAAGTCAGCAAGGTCGAAGTGACCAAGGTCGCCGAAATCATCCAACGCAGCATCGCAGAGGGTGCCACGGTGCATCTCCAAGGTGGGCCTTTGACGGACGGCGCGCACGGCAAAGGGCACTGGATGTCCCCGACCGTTCTCGAGGTCTACGACAACGGCAATGCCGCGATGCAGGAGGAGGTCTTTGGCCCCGTGGCGACAGCCATGCGAGTCGATGATTTTGATGAGGCGATAGCCTTTGCGAATGACACGTCATTCGGGCTGTCCGCCTATCTCTTTACGGCATCGCACCGCCGATTGATGGAGGCCCCGAGCCGTTTGAAGTTCGGCGAACTGTACCTGAACCGTTCGAATGGCGAGGCCGTGCAGGGGTTTCACACTGGTTGGGGCCTGTCCGGGGTTGGGGGCGAAGACGGCGCCTATGGCTTCGATGGCTATCTGAGGAAACAGACGACTTACATGAATTGGGCATGACCTGAAAACTCGCGGTCAAAACGGAGGCGACCGCACCAATGGAGGAGGAATAACCATGAAACGCAGAACTCTTTTGATCTCGACGGTTGTCGCAGGTGCGCTGTTGGGCACCACGGCGATGGCGCAGGATCTGCCGCCGCTTGAGCAGAAAGATCGCTACAAGGTCGGCTTTGCGCAGATGGAGTCGAACAATCCCTGGCGCATTGCCGAGACGAAGTCGTTCCATGACACGGCAGAGGCCTGCGGCTGGGATCTTATCGCGACGGATGCGGCCGGATCTGCGGCCAAGCAGGTTGCGGATGTGGACAGCATGATCGCGCAAGGCATCGACGTCCTGTTCCTGCCCCCGCGGGAAGAAAAGCCGCTGATCCCGGCCGTTATGAAGGCTCGTGCCGCCGGCATTCCGACCTTTCTGGTGGACCGTTCGGTTGATCCAGCCGTCGCCAAGCCGGGCGAACATTTCGTGGCATTTCTTGGATCGGACTTCATTGATCAGGGCAACCGGGCCGCGCAATGGCTGATGGAGAATTTCGAGGGCGACAAAGGCATCATCGTCCAGTTGGAAGGCACGACAGGGTCCTCGCCTGCAAATGACCGCAAAAAGGGCTTCGACGACGCGATCGCAGCGGATGACCGTTTTGAGATCGTGGCCTCTCAGACCGGGGACTTTGCGCGCGACCTGGGTCGTCAGGTGATGGAAACCCTGCTGCAGGCGCATCCCGACGTGAACGTGGTCTACGCCCACAATGACGAGATGGCGATCGGCGCGATCCAGGCTCTGGAACTGGCGGGCCGCAAGCCCGGCGAGGACGTGACCATCGTTTCGATCGACGGGACACGCGATGCGCTACAAGCCATCATCGACGGCAAGATGGGCGTCACGGTCGAAAGCTCGCCTTTCTTCGGCCCACTGGCCTGTGAAGTCATGAAGAAATACGCGGCTGGCGAGACGATCCCGGAATGGGTGAAAGTCGAAGATCGCATCTTTACCAAGGACAACGCGGCCGATCACATCGACGAAGCCTATTGATTCTCCCTGGTGGGTGGTGCTGGCCTGTGGTCGGCGCCGCCTGCAAGCAAAAGGAGGAAGACATCTCATGAATGCGCTCGTCTCGATGTCGGGAATTGAAAAGTCCTTTGCCGGCGTACCGGCACTCAGCCAGGCCAGCCTGGAGATCGCACCGGGCGAGGTTCATGCGCTGATCGGTCAGAACGGTGCCGGCAAATCGACGATGATCAAGGTCCTGACCGGAGTTTACGACCGGGATGCCGGCGACGTGCATCTGGCGGGTGTGCCGGGCCACATCTCCACTCCGCGCGAAGCGCAGGAATCCGGAATTGCCACGATCTATCAAGAGCTCAACCTGGTGCCGCTGCGGTCAGTGACCGAGAACATTATCATGGGGTACGAGCCCAAACGTCTTGGCTTTCTGGTCGACTGGCGCGAAGGCAACAGGCGCGCACGCGAGGTTCTTGCGCGCTTTGGCATAGATATCGACGTGACCGAGCCGCTGGGAAATTTCTCGACAGCCATCCAGCAGTTGGTTGCGATTGCGCGGGCTGTGTCATTGGACGCAAAGCTGGTCATCATGGACGAACCCACCTCGTCGCTGGATGCCAGCGAGGTCGAGGTTCTGTTCGGTGTGGTGCGTGAATTGAAGAAGCAGGGTGTTTCCGTCCTGTATGTCTCGCATTTTCTCGATGAGCTGTTCCAGATCTGCGACCGGGTCACAACGATGCGAGACGGCCGCACAGTCAGCACGCGCAATGTGCAGGACACGACCAAACTGGAAATGATCGCGGACATGCTGGGCCGCAACAAGGACGAGATCGCGGCAGACGGGCTCACGGACTTCGCCGGCGCCAAGGCCAAGAAAGGCGATATTGTTTTGCGGGCCGACTCTGTTTCGACAGGCCCGCGACTGACACATTTCGACCTCACGCTCCACCGCGGGGAGATCGTTGGGCTGGGCGGGCTTCTGGGCTCTGGCCGGACAGAGGCTGCGCGCGCATTGTTCGGTGTGGACAGTGCACGCAGCGGCGCAATCGAGCTGCACGGTGCGGTCGGGCAACCGTCCGGACCAGGTGACGCGATCGCAAATGGGGTCGGCTTTCTAACCGAAGATCGCAAGGCCGAAGGGATCATTCCTGACATGTCCGTGCGCGAGAATATGACACTGGCCCTGCTGCCGAAGCTGGCCAGACGTGGTCAGATCGACTTTGCCCGCGAGCGCGAGATCGTTCAGGCCTTCATCGACGATCTGGGCATCAAGGCGGCGCATATGGACCAACCCATTCGCGAGTTGTCCGGCGGCAACCAGCAGAAGGTTCTGCTTGCCCGTTGGCTGGCGACGCAGCCCGACATCCTGATACTCGACGAGCCGACCCGAGGCGTGGATGTCGGCGCCAAGCGAGAGATCCAATCGTTCATTCGGTCTTATGTCGGAAAGGGGTTCGGCGTTGTCCTCATCAGTTCGGAATTCGAAGAACTGGTGGAAGGCGCTGACCGCATCGTGGTCATGCACGAGGGGCGCTCGGTCAAGGAACTGACCAACCCCGGGATTACCGAGAATATACTGGTGCGCGCGCTTGCGCATCATGAAGAAGGAACTGGTTCATGGACCGCGCAATGAAGTTGCCGCAACGGGTCGCATCGATGCCCTTCCGCTTTCATGGCGGCATCGCCGCGTTGGTCGCCCTGCTGGTGTTCAACGCGTTTTTCACCCCCAATTTCCTGCAGCTGCAGACCCTGTTCGTGAATATCAGTCAGGTTGCCACGATCGCCATCGTGGCCATGGGCATGACGCTGGTCATCGCCACGGGCGGGATCGATCTGTCGGTTGGCGCGGTCATGGCTCTGGCTGGGGCGTTGGCCCCGCTGATCTTTCTGTCGGATCTGGGCGCCGCCAATCCGATGCTTGGCGTCACTTTGGCCATTGTCCTGCCGCTGTTCGTCGCGGGGCTATGCGGGGTATTCAACGGCGTGATGGTTGCTGTGTTGAACGTGCAGCCCATTGTTGCGACGCTCATTCTTTTCATCTCGGGTCGCGGAATTGCTCAGGTTTTGACGAACGGGAACCTGCAGACATTTTCCAACCCTTCATTCAGTTATCTTGGAACCGGCAAGGTGCTTGGCTTGCCGTTCCAGGGGTGGCTGGCGCTGGCGATTGCCTGTGTGCTGTTTTGGGTGATCACCAGAACCACTTGGGGCCGCTACCTGCTGGCGATCGGCGGCAATGAACGTGCGGCCTATCTGGCGGGTGGTCCCGTCCGGCGGGTCAAGATCGGGGCCTATGTCATCTGCGCGGTGCTTGCAGGCCTGGCCGGTCTGATCGTGGTTGCGATCAACTCGGCCTCGGACGCCGCGCGCAACGGCAATCTGATGGAGCTTGATGCCATCGCGGCCGCTGTCGTTGGCGGGGCTCTTTTGCAAGGCGGGCGGGCGCCGATCTTTGGCGCCATTCTGGGTGCCGTGATCATCCAGCTGGTCAAATATACATTGTTGGCCAACGGGGTAGAGGACGAAGTTGCACTGATCGCCAAAGCCGTCATCATAATCCTGGCCGTTTGGGTCCAGCAGTTCCGGAGGGCTTGATCGATGTTGGATGAAACGGCTTTTGACCTGCGAAAGTACCTTCGGCGCAATTCGGCCTCGGTGACGGTGTGGATCGCACTGCTGGCTTTGATTCTGTTCGGGCTGATGCGCTATGACAACTTTGGCAGCGCCTACAACTTCTCGTCTTTCCTGAACTACAACGCGATGTTCATCGCGATTGCGCTGGGCATGTGCTTCGTGATCATGACCGGCGGGATTGATCTGTCGGTTGGATCCGTGGCGGCCTTTACGTCGGTCGTTGCGGCTTATCTCAGCCCATACGGGATTCAGGTTGCCCTGCCGGGGGCCGTGCTTGCCGGGATTGGTTTCGGAGCGATCAACGCCTTTTGCATCATCGTCCTTCGCATCCCGCCTTTCATCGCCACGCTGGCCACCATGCTGGCCGCAAAAGGCGGCGCATTGGTGATTTCGGGCGCCCAGACAATTTCGGTCGATTGGGGGTCGAACTTCACCAAGCTTGGCATGGGGCAGGCGTTCGGCCTGTTTCCATGGGCAATCGTCATCGTGGCCGGACTGACGCTGGCACTTTGGCTGGTGCTGGAAAGAACAACCATCGGGCGGACCGTCTTGGCGATCGGTGGCAGCGAGGATGCCTCGAACCTCATGGGTCTGAAGGTGAACCGCGCCAAGGCTTTCGTCTACCTGCTTTCGGGTGGCTGTGCCGGGCTGGCTGGCGTCTTTCTGGCCTCGGGTTTTGGAGCAGGACAACCCCTTGAGGGCATCGGATGGGAATTGTCGGCCATCGCGTCCGTCGTTGTGGGCGGCACCTTGTTGACAGGTGGGATGGGGTCGATCCCTGCAACCGTGGCCGGAGCGCTTTTGCTGGGTCTGGTGTTCAACGTTCTGAACTTTGAAAACGGTCAGGGCACCATCAGTTTCAGCGCCTATTGGCAGATGGTTATACGTGGAGGCTTTCTTTTTGCGGTCATCCTTTTACAGTCTCGGGTTATTGCCAGGCAGCAGAAGGTCTTGGGTTCGTGAATCGCATAGAAAGTGTTTCAGCGCGGCTGTTCAACGTCCCGCTCGCCGAAGTCCTGGTCGATGCCAAACACGGGGATCACACGTTCTTTCAATTGATCACCGTCACCATTCAAACGACGGATGGGGTCGAGGGGGTTGGGTATACCTATACGGGCGGCAAGGGCGGTCATGCCATCTTGGCGATGATCCAGCATGATCTGGCACCGTTCCTTGTAGGACAAGACGCGGAACAGATCGAAAGCCTGTACGATGCCATGCAGTGGCACGTGCACTACGTCGCACGAGGTGGGATAGCCTCGTTCGCCATCTCCGCCGTGGATATTGCCCTTTGGGACATTCGTGGCAGAGCGCAGAATGCACCGCTGTGGCAAATGGCAGGCGGAGCATCCAAACGGTGCAAGGCCTATGCCGGCGGGATCGACCTGAATTTCTCGTTGGAGAAACTGCTGCGCCAGACCGAAGGCTACCTTGCGCGTGGGTTCAACGCGGTCAAGATCAAGGTTGGGCAACCGGATCTTGCCGACGATCTTGCACGTGCCCGGGCAGTGCGCGAGATGCTGGGGCCGGATCGGTTCTTCATGGTCGACGCGAATTACTCCATGAGCGTCGAGCAGGCCATCGAGGCCGCCCAGGGGTTCGCCGACTGCGATATCCTGTGGTTCGAGGAGCCGACAATTCCAGACGATTACAAAGGCTATGGCCGAATTGCCGAAGCCACGGGCGTTCCCCTTGCCATGGGTGAAAACCTGCACACGATTCACGAATTCGAGTATGCCTTCGATGACGCCAAGCTGAGTTTCATCCAGCCCGATGCCTCAAACTGTGGCGGCATTACCGGCTGGTTGCGCGTGGCCGCGCTAAGCGCCCAGCACGGCATTCCGGTTTGTAGCCATGGTATGCAGGAGCTGCACGTCAGCCTTGTTTCGGCGCAACCCAATTCGGGTTGGCTGGAAGTACACTCATTCCCGATAGACCAGTACACGACCCGTCCGCTTGTCGTGGAAGACTACCTGGCCGTGGCCCCGGATACGCCGGGGACCGGAGTGGAATTCGACTGGGACAAACTGAATGCGGAACACAGGGAGATGCATACATGACGACCCAGACGATCTCTGCGGCGTACTACAGGGGCAACAAGAGCTTTGCCGTAGAACAGGCCCAGGCGACGGCTCCGGGCGCTGGCGAGGCCGCCATTCGCGTAGCGTATTGCGGGATATGCGGGACGGATATGCACGTCTACCACGGCAACATGGATGCCCGTGTCGGCCTGAACCGGGTAATCGGGCACGAGATGTCCGGTGTCGTCGAAGCGGTGGGCGAGGGCGTCGATACGGTAAAGCCCGGCCAAAAGGTCGTGGTCCGACCGCTGGATCACTGCGGCGAATGCCCGGCTTGCAAACGGGGGCATCAGCATATCTGCCAGAACCTCAAGTTTCTCGGCCTCGATACCGATGGTGCCATGCAAGAGATCTGGACCGTTCCGGCCCACACCTTGCACGTTCTACCGGATGACTTGCGCATGGATCACGCGGCGCTGATCGAGCCGGTCGCCGTTGCTTGCCACGATGTGCGGCTGTCTGGACTGCAGCCTGGCGAGGACGTCGTCGTCATCGGCGGTGGCCCGATCGGCATCCTGGTTGCCATGGTTGCGCGGGACGCGGGCGGAAACGTCGTGATTTCCGAAGTGAATCCGAACCGTCTGGCGATCGCAGAAAAACTTGGCTTTGATACGATCAACCCAACCGAGACCGATCTGGTGTCCACAATCAACGCGCGCACGGGCGACAAAGGGGCGGATGTGGTTTTCGAGGTATCGGGAACGCAGCCCGGTGTTGATGCGATGACCGCCGTTGCCGCGACGCGGGCCCGGATCGTGATGGTCGCGATCCATGCTCAAAAGCCCCATATCGACCTGTTCCAATTCTTCTGGCGAGAGCTGCAACTGATCGGTGCTCGGGTCTATGAGCCGGAGGACTACGATAAGGCGATCGCAGTTGTCGCCTCGGGCGGAGTGGACGCGGATGTCGTGATCACTGACGTCAGCCCTCTGGCAGACATTCAGGCCGCGTTCGAAGCACTGGATCGCAGCCCAACCGCAATGAAAAGCCTGATCGAAGTAGGACCGCGTTCATGAGTGTTTTGCAAAGTTTCGACCTGACGGGAAAAACGGCACTTGTGACCGGGTGCAAACGCGGGATCGGGCGCGGCATGGCCGAGGCATTGGCATCGGCCGGAGCCGATATCATCGGAGTGTCGGCCTCGCTCGAACTGTCCGGGTCAGAGGTCGAAAAAGCCGTCACGGCGATGGGGCGCAGTTTCCGGGCTTACCAATGCGACTTCTCGGACCGCTCCGCGCTGCACGGGTTCATTGATCAGTTGAGGGCCGACGGACAAACCCCTGATATCCTTGTCAACAATGCCGGCACGATCAAACGCAAGCCAGCCGCCGAACACCCGGACGACTGGTGGGACGAAGTGATTGAGGTCAACCTGTCCTCGCAGTTCGTTCTGTCCCGCGAGATCGGCAAGGACATGCTGGCGCGCGGCTCGGGCAAGATCATCTTCACCGCATCGCTGCTGACGTTTCAGGGCGGCATCACCGTTCCCGGATATGCGGCCTCGAAAGGTGGTATCGGACAGCTGACGAAGGCCCTGGCCAATGAGTGGGCCGGGCAGGGTGTGAACGTGAATGCAATCGCCCCCGGCTACATCGCGACCGACAACACCCAAGCCCTGCAGGACGATCCGGTTCGGTCGAAGTCGATCCTGGAACGAACACCCCAGGGCCGTTGGGGTACGCCAGGTGATTTTGCTGGACCTGTAGTCTTTCTGGCTTCTGCAGCGTCGGACTACGTCAACGGTGAAATCCTTGTTGTCGACGGGGGCTGGATGGGGCGGTAGCACCGTCAACGCTCCATGTGACCCAAGGCCTCAAGTCCCGATGTAGTGCACCTTCAATCGTCGTGTCTTGGGTGCCTCGCGATGTTCGAACAGGTACAGGCTTTGTACGCGACCCAGCGGAAGCTGTCCCTGTTCGACCGGGATCGACACCTGCGTTTGCGTCAGCAGCGCCCGCAGGTGCGATGGCGCGTTGTCGTCTTCGCTCGGGCGGTGGTGATACTTGCCTGGTGACTTGGGGACCAGTTCTTCGAAGAACCTCTCGATATCCTTAACCACCTCGGGATCGGCATTGGCCTGCACCAACAGCGCGGCACCGGTGTGGACGCACCAAAGGGTAAGCAGGCCCGAGACAAACTCATGTTCGGAAACCGCACGCTGAACCACCCCGCTGATGTCGGTCAGGGATTTGCCGGGCGTTTCAATGGACAATTCAAAAAACTCTTGCTTCATCCATCTGATCCTTTCCTTGATTTTGCGGGAGTGTGCCCAGCTTTCCGCGCCCCATTCGGCATTCAACTTGGAGGCTTAAGTATCTGATTTGTAACACTCTAGAGCTTTCATTCATGCAAACAGGCTTTTGAACTTGTCTATGCACAGACGAAACCCATCTTCGAAATTTCCGTTGCCGGGATGATAAACGCTTTCGAAGGAAATCACGCCTTCATAGCCGTCGGATCGGAGCGCGTCCGCGATGGGTTGGAACAGAGGCGCAAGCTGACCTTCCCCCATGCGGCGCACTTCCAGCGTTGCCCGCGGTGTATCGACCTTTACGTCCTTGATGTGAATGTGCCCCAGATAGCCGCCGCGCAGTTCTTCGTAACCGTCCGGATATGCCAGTTCATGGCACCAGCAGTTGTTTCCGGGGTCCCAAAGAACTTTCAACGCATCCTTTGCATCCAACTCGTCGATCAGTTTGCGGGCGGTATAGTTCGAATTGACCAGCGTGCCGTTTCCGGTTTCCACGACAAGCGTCACGCCCTCAGCCCTGGCCAGTTCAACCGCCGGCGCGATCAGCGGTGGCATCGAGTCCCATACCCCATGCGCGACGTTCCACTTCTCGGCGCCGTTTTTTCCCCAGAGTATCTGCTCTTTTCGTTGGGTCATGATCCGAACCAGCGGAGACCCCACGACATGCGCCATGTCGATCACGCGTTTCAAGGCGTCCATGTGTCGGGTGTGCAGCTCGTCACCGGGCCTGTTGGCAGCTGTCATCCCCGCGAAGATATGGCGCGACAGACAGGACACAGGCTTGCCCCGGTCGCGCAAGAGCGCGTCGATCTCGGCAATTTCCTGCGGGGAATGGTCCCCGACCTCGGTGTCGCCTACGAACTGAAGTTCTGCATAGTCCAGACCGAATTCGTCCATCACGTCCACGGCATGCCGCAGATCGCGGGAAATGCCGTCGCAAATTACACCTAATTTCATGTCCGGCCCCCTCAGCGATGCAATTCTGCGCCAACGATCTCTTCGATGACGCGGGTACACACCCAGTTGTCGCCGTTCGGGTATTTGGTTTTTCCGGCGTGAAAGATCTGCATTGCGGACGAGGCGGTATGCATTGGAACGCCCAACGCACCGGCCAGGGCCAGAGAGATCGTCAGGTCCTTGTGCATGGTTGCGATGTGGCTGCCAGTAGCCTCGAACTTGCGATCAATGATGTTTTCAAGGGCGGTATTCACCACACCGCACCCCGCGCTAGAGGATGAGAACACGTCAAGCAATGCCTGACCGCTGACACCGGCTTTGGCCGCCAGGGCCGCAGCCTCGAATGTGGCGGAAAAGATCGATCCGATAAGGGATTGCAGGCAGGCTTTCACGGTTTGCCCGTCGCCGGCGTTTGCTCCGACCCGGTGAATGGTTGCCGACACTGCCTGCATGACTTCGGCATTTCGGTCCAGCACATCCGAAGCTCCGGCAGCCATCATCGTCAATGTGCCGTTCTGCGCGCCGGGAAACCCACCCGAAACCGGGGTGTCAATCAGGTGGATGCCCGAACCTTCCATGTCTTGCCCGATCGCGCTTGCTTCGGCCGGGGTAATGGTCGCCGACAGGATGACCGTTCCGCCTTCGGCCATGTTCGCAACCAGTCCGTCTTCACCCAGAATGACATCGCGGGCCTGATCTCCGTTCATCACCATGACAAACACGCTGGCGGCATGACGGCCGACCTGTCCCACGCTGTCCTTAGGCAGGCCGCCCATGTCGGCAAATGCCGTCATACGCGTCTCACTCAAGTCGAAACCAGATGTTTCAAAGCCATTCTTGATCAGGTTCTGGGCAAGGCCGCTGCCCATGTCGCCTAGACCGATTACGCCTGCAGTTTTCATTTGGACTCCTCCCGTTCTTCCGTCTTTGCCGTCTGGCAGACGTTTCGAAAATTGATGCCTCAAGGCATCGGTTTTCGCGGGAGTTTCACGCGTCTTGAACAGACGTCGGGCGAGTCCGGAAGACACCCCGCTGCCCGTTTACGTACCGTAAGTAAACGAAGAATGCGGCGTTCAGGCAAGCAAAGAAGTGGTGCGGCGGAAAGAAACCGCCTGATCCGACGCGTTACAAGAACGCCGCCATGATGCCGCGCAGTTCGGCCAACCCGCGCATTCGTCCGATCAGTGGATAGCCGGGAGTGCTGTGTCCGCCCAGATCGCTCAGCAGCTCTTGTCCGTGGTCGGGTCGCATCGGAATTTGCCAGTCGTCCCGCCCTTGAGATTTGCGGCGGCGTTGTTCGTCCATCAGCTCGCGAATGGTTCCGACCATGTCGGTGTCGCCCTCCAGATGCGCAGCCTCATAGAAATCCGGCTTCTGTCTGTCCGACCCCGCGATGCGTCGGGTATTCCGAAGATGGGCAAAGTGAATCCGGTCGCCATGCCGGCGCACGAACTCCGGCCCATCGAATTCAGGGGAAACACCCAGCGATCCGGTACACAAGGTTGCGCCGTTCGCGGGCATATCAACCGCATCCAGTACGGCGCCGTAGTCATCGGTACTGGACATGATCCGCGGCAGACCGAGCAGCGAGAAGGGCGGATCATCCGGATGACAGCACAAGCGCAGCCCCAATTGTTGGGCGACCGGGGCGACTTCAGACAGGAAGTCGATGAGGTTTGCGCGCAGCCGGTCGCGGTCTATCTCGGCATATGTCCGCAGCAAGGCGCGCACGTCCTCTACGCTCCACTGATCGTTGGCGCCGGGCAGCCCCGCGGTGACATTGTGCTGCAACTGGGCCTTGGAGACATCCGACATGCCTATGAAGCGATCCTTGGCCGCTTGCTGGACGGCGTGGGAATAGTCTTCGGACGCGCCCGGACGTTCAAGAATATGTATGTCGAAAACTGCAAAATCGGTCAGGTCGAACAGCATGGCCGTTCCGCCATGCGGCTGCAGGGCGCGAAGGGCGGTGCGTGTCCAATCCAGGATCGGCATGAAGTTGTAGCAAACAACTTTGATTCCACGGGCGGACAGGGCCCTGAGGCTGGACTTGTACGCCTGCAGATGCTCGGCCATGTCCGCCGACTGCGTCTTGATCGCCTCTGAGACGGGCAGGCTTTCGACAACGTCCCAACTGTACCCGGCCGCGGCCAGAACGGCCTGCCGGTCGGCGATGCTCTGTTCATCCCAAGGCTGTCCGGGCGGGATGTGATGCAGCGCGGTGACGATGCCCTGAACCCCGACCTGATGGAGATCGGCCAGGGCGATCGGATCCTCGGGTCCGAACCAACGCCAACATTGTTTCATGGCAGCCATCCTTCATACAGCGGGTGATCGGGCCTGATGGGAAGGGCAACGCGCTGCCCGGTGCGCGCCGCGTGATAAATCGCCGTCACAAGGCCGATGGACGCAGCGCCATCCTTCAGCGTAACGGCCGAATTTGCCTCGGACCGCAGCGCCTTGCCGACTTCGGTAAAAAATCCTACGAACCCCGTTGGCTCGGCCGCGGCGGCGGCAAGAGCCGCGTCGATAGCGGCTTGATCCGCCGGATCCCGTGCGACGAATGACCAGGGCGTTTGACCCGGGGCATAGGGTTCGGTGCCAGAAGTGGCGGTCAGTTTTTCAAAGACGAACCGCAGGCGGGTTTCGTCCGTGGCTGCGCCCAAGGTGATATTGCTTGTGCACAAGGCTCCGGAAGTCATGCCAAAGCAGATCGCGGCGCAGTCTTCGGTCTCGATCGGGTTGACCCGCGTTGTGGTCATTGCAGAAACCCAGGCGATATCACCCGCGATATGAGTCAGCAGATCATGGTTGTGGATGGCATGGCCCAGAACCGCGCCGCCGCGTTCACCGGCCCATGTCCCCCGCCACGGTACCGCGTAATAGTCCGCCCCTCGGGACCAATGGGTTTCAAGCGCGGCAGTTTGGACCGCTCCGGTCAGGCCTGCGCGTTGAAGGTGGCGCAATTGGGCCAGTGACGGGCCCCACCGGTATTGAAAGACCGGAAACACCTGCTTGCCCGCGCTGCTTGCGGCTGCCGTGATCCGATCCACATCCTGCATCGAGGTCGCAAGAGGCTTCTCGCAAACAACGTGTTTTCCAGCAGCCAATGCTGCAAGCGTGGTCGGCACATGCAGATGGGGCGGCAGGCAGAGGTCGATGACATCAATCGTCGGATCATCCAGAGCGTCCTGAATGTTGGTCAATGCTCGAAAACCCGAGTTCTGCCGTATCTGTTCGATCCGGTCGATATTCTGGTCGACCACGGCGGCTACGCAAAAGGTGCGGTCAAGCCGTTCCAGAGCGTCCAGATGTTGCGCACCGATACCTGCGCCGAGGATCGCAACGTTGATCATCTGCGTTCCGCCATTTCCTGCGCGCGCAGTGCCAGTTCCATGACCGTAAAGCAGTGGGTCTGCGTCATTGCGGTTTCGGTCCGGTTGAGGATGTCATCGGCGAGGCGCGAAAAGTAGGGAAGGCCGGCGTCGGATGCGTCGATCTTTTGGCAGGTGTCACCATTGACGAGGATCAGATGATCTGTCCCCGGGGCTCCACCCACATCGACGTATTTCCGCAACTCGATGTATCCTTCGGTGCCTAGGATCGTCAGACGACCATCCCCCCAGTTTGGCAAGGCATCCGGCGTAAACCAGTCAACCCGGATGTACCCGGTTCCATTCTCGCTGCGCAGATTGATCTCGCCGAAATCCTGCAATCCGGGATCGCTCGGGTTTGCGTAGTTTGCCACATAAGCGTTTGTGATTTCGGCGGTTTTCGAACCCGTGTAGTGCAGGAACTGATCAATCTGATGCGAGGCGATGTCGGTCAGAATGCCGCCGTAGCAGTCGCGCCGAAAAAACCATTCCGGCCGGGTCGCCCGGTTCAATCGGTGCGGGCCAAGTCCGACCGTCTGGACCACGCGCCCGATGGCACCGGCCTCGACCAGCTCGATGGCCCGGGTGCTGACGGGCGTTTCGAACCGCTCCGAGAAGTTCACCGACCAGATCCGACCGGTGTCTGCGACCGCTCTTTTGATCTGGTCGAGTTGTTCGAACGTCGTGCAGCCCGGCTTGTCGCTCATGACATCCATGCCGTTCTGCATCGCGCGGACCGCCAACGCGGCCCTATCTGCCGGTATCGCTGAAATCAGTGCCAGATCCGCGCCGCAGGTCAGGGCGTCTTCCAGTTGGGCCAGCCGCGGAATATCGGGAAACCTTTTGACGTAGCCCGCCAGCGTCTCCGGATCGCCCTGTGTCCAATAGCCAACGCAGTCCACGCCGATTTTGCGCATGTTTTCCGTCATGCCATAGATATGGCGGTGGTCGAGGCCAAGGGCGACGCAGGTCAGGCTCATGAGATGACTCGTGTTTTCTGGCCGGTTCGATTGGCGATCTGCATCGCGTCGATGACGGCGTGGGTCAAAAGGGCACTGCGTCCGGTGGCCATAGGTTGTGTTCCACTGGAAACGGCCTTGGCGAAGTCCTCGATGACCGCCTGATGCCAGGCATGTGTGAACGCCATGGGATCGGCCCCTCCGCCTGTGGCGGCGGTTTCGCCGACCGTGGATTCCCGGCCGTCGAAAGTGGTCACGGTCAGGACACCTGACTCCAGATGCGCTTTGGCTAGGGTGCCTTGGATCGTGATGGACTCAGCAGACCCGGGATATTCGGCGGTAGTTGCCATCAACGTTCCCACCGCGCCGTTGTCCATTTCAAAGACTGCACCTGCCCAATCCTCGGCCTCGAGATTGTGTAGAGGAGTTTTTCTCATCACGGCCTGAATGTCCGAGATCGGTCCCAGCAGCCACATCGCAAGGTCAAGCGTGTGGATTGCCTGCGAGATCATGACGCCGCCTCCGTCGCGTGCATAAGTGCCGCGACCCGGTTCGTCATAGTAGCTCTGATCGCGCCACCAGGGGACACGAATCTCGACCGTGGCGATCGCGCCCAGCTCACCCTGTTCAATGGCTGATTTCAGCGCCTGCGACGCGGCGCGTGCGCGGTGCTGAAAGACGATGCCCAGCGGTACGCCCGACACCTCGCACTGCTCGACAATGGCTTTCGCGGCGCCCAGTGTTCTTTCAATTGGCTTTTCCATCAGGATCGGTTTCGACGCGGTCGAAAGAATCCGTACCAACTCTGTGCGCTGATCGGGTGGGGTTGCGATGATCGCAAAGTCGACCTGTGGGTCGTTCGCGATTTCCTCGACCGAGACGAATGCGCGGGTCTCGTTTCGCCGCGCGAACGCAGCTGCCTTGTCGGGATTGCGCCCGAGGACTCCGGCAAGACTGAGGCCTTGATCCGATGCCCGAATGGCGGCGACATGCGTGCCGGAAACCATCCCCAAACCAATCAGCGCAATATTCATTCAATCCCCCGGGTCACCCGGTCAGTCTGCGGGTTCGAACGGGAAAGATGCAACCATTAAAAACTGTGTTAACAATTGACGGTGGCAGTATCGGAGGCAGAATTGACTGGCAATTTGAATGGGATGGCAGAAGACCTGTACCTGGGCATCAAGGACCTGCCGATCGTATCTCCGCATGGTCACTGCGATCCGGGGTGGTTTGCAACCGATGCGCCGTTTCCCAACCCGGCAGAGCTGTTGGTGGTTCCCGACCATTACGTGTTCCGTATGCTCTATTCGCAGGGCGTTCCCTTGTCGGAACTCGGCGTTGGGGAAGAGGGGCGAAAGAAGGATCCTCGCGCCGTTTTCCGCACATTTGCCGAACATTGGCATCTGTTTCTGGGAACGCCTTCCCGGATCTGGATGAACTACGTGCTGCATGAAACGCTGGGCGTGTCTGAAGAGTTGTCTTCGCGCACCGCAGATCTGATCTACGACAAGATCGCGGAAAAGCTGGCGCAACCCGATTTTCGCCCGAGGGCTTTGTTCGACAGGTTCGGGATCGAGGTGCTGGCCACCACGGATTCGGCTCTCGACACTCTCACACAGCATCAGGAGATCCGTGCAAGCGGTTGGGGCGGGCGGGTTGTTCCGACGTTCCGCCCGGACGGGGTCTTGGATGGGGCGGACCCGGAGTTCGTGCAGAACCTGAACAAGTTGGCCGAGCTGACAGGCTGCGATCTGGACAGCTATGATGGTTATCTCAACGCACTGCGGATGCGGCGAGCTTATTTCATCCAACTGCGCTGTACCGCCACCGACCACGGTATCGAACGTGTACAGACCGAGTGGCTTGAGGACCCGGATGCGCTGTACCAGCGGCTGAGACGGCGGGAAGGGACCGAACAGGACGCCCGCCGTTTCTACGGGCATATGCTGATCGAAATGGCGCAGATGTCTGTCGATGATGGTCTGACCATGCAGATACATGCAGGCAGCAAGCGCAACACGAACCACGCGGTATTGCGGGATTTCGGACGGGACAAGGGGGCCGACATTCCAATCGCGATGGATTGGGTCACGGGCCTTGAGGCGCTGTTGAACCGGGTCGGAAACTCAGCGGAACTGCGCATCATTCTGTTCACACTGGACGAAGGCACCTATGCCCGTGAACTGGCACCAATGGCGGGACATTGGCCGTGCCTTCGGATCGGGCCGCCCTGGTGGTTCCATGACAGTCCGGCCGGGATTGCGCGGTATTTTGATCAGGTCGTTGAAACGGCCGGATATTACAATCTGGCCGGATTCAATGACGACACGCGGGCTTTCCTGTCCATTCCTGCACGACACGACCTCTGGCGGCGGGGCGTGGCGATTCATTTGGCCGAGCAGGTTGCGCGCGGTTACTTCGGTCGGGACAGTGCCGAGCATCTTGCACGGTTGCTGGCGGTCGATCTGGCGAAACAGGTTTATGGATTGCAAAGCTAGATGGGTATAATTCTTCACTTCGGCCTCGGAAACTTTGCCCGGGCGCATTTGCTGGACTACACCGATCAAGCGGGCGGATGGGACGTTGTCGGCGTCAGCCTGCGTTCATCCTCGGTTCGGGATGGATTGGCCCGGCAGGGTTTCGAGTACGATCTGTGCGTGCAGGGGCAGGGCGTCCGGCGCATTAAAGCTCTTCGCGACGTTCTGGTCGCGCCCGAGGATCGTGCAGCGATTATCGATGCGATGACGGATGCCGAGATCATCTCGGCGACCGTGACCGAGAAAGGTTATCATCTTGACGCCGTGGGCAAGCTGAACCTCCAGGACCCGGCGATTGCCGCCGATCTGGCAGGGCAGGGGCCCGCGACTCTGATCGGGTTTTTGGCTTTTGGCCTTGCGGAACGGCGCAAACCTGTGACGGTGCTAAGCTGCGACAATCGTATGGAAAATGGCAAAACGCTCGAGACGGCCGTTTCCGATTTCGCGAAAGCAGCCGGTCTGGACGTCAATTGGGACACCGTTCGCTTTCCCAACGCGATGGTCGACCGGATCACCCCGGCCACAACGGACTCTGTACGCGCAATCAGCGGCGATCCCATGGCCGTTCCGACCGAGGCGTTCTCTGAGTGGGTGATCGAAGACAATTTTGCCGGACCGCATCCGGATTGGCCGGGCGTGCAATTGGTCGATGACGTGGCCCCGCACGAGCTTCGAAAGCTGCGCATGTTGAACGGGGCCCATTCCCTTTTGGCTTATGCCGGGTTGGAGCGGGGCCTGACCTACGTCCACGAAGCGGTTCGAGACCCGGTTCTGCGTCCGCTAGTTTCCGAGTTGATGAAGGATGCGGGCGCAACGCTGCCCGCCGCGGTGCAAGCACAGGTTCCGGACTATGCCGAGGCTCTGTTGCGCCGCTTTGAAAACCCCGAGTTGGCGCACCGTCTGGACCAAATCGCGATGGATGGAAGCCAGAAGCTGCCCTATCGATTTGTTTCCACACTTCGTGAGACCGGCTCTCAGGCGGTGATCGCGGGGATGCGGGCCTGGGTCTCCTATTGCATGTCCGAGACCGCCAAAGGTCGGGCGCTGAACGATCCTTGCGCGTTGGAAATCGCCTCGGCTGTCAAGCAGCCAGATCCGGTAGTGCCGCTTTTGCGTCTTGTCGGAGCCGAGGATCTCGCGCCGTTTATCCGGGAATGATCGCGCCGCGGAACTGAACAACGGTGGATGCCAGATTGTGTCCAGCCATCAGGGCCTCGGCCTGTGATTTCCCAGTCAGCAACGCCGCGAGGTACCCACCGTTGAAACTGTCGCCTGCCGCGGTCGTATCCAGCACGTTTTTGGCAGGCTCATAGGTTTGGTCAATGCTCTGACCAATGGACAGGGGGCCATTCTCTCCGCGCTTCAACGCGCCGATTCCGTGATGACCCGCAAAGCGCGCCGCCACCTGTTCGGCGCTTTCCCCGAAAAGTGCCATCTCGTCGTCGATGGATGGCAGGGCGATGTCCGCACGCCGCCAAAGGCGTTGGTTGATCTGCCGGGCGTGTTCAACGCTATCCCAAAGACGTGGACGAAAGTTGCTGTCATAGACCAACCGGACTGAAGCGCCGTCGAGCCAGTCCAGAAGCGCAAGCCTTACCGAATGCGGAAGAATGGCCACGGAAATCCCCGACAAGTACAGCACGTCATAGCCGTTCAACGAGCTAAAGTCGTGATTGGCAAAAAGCTGACGGGCGGCCGCTTCGCTGCGCCAATAGGTAAAGCTGCGTTCACCGTCCGCAGAGGTCGTGATCGCGTACAGGCCCGGAGAGGCGTTCGGAATGATGCGGATGCCGGATGTCCCGATGCCATGAGTGGCGATGAAGTCCGCGATGCGCCCCGAGAACGGGTCGTCGCCCAAACATGTCACATACTCCACCTGCAGGTCAGGCGCTGCGCGGTGCATGTAGATGGCCGTGTTCAACGTATCCCCCGCGACACCCACCTTCGCGCCGGTTTCCAGCATGGACAATTCAATCATTGCTTCGCCGATGCAGGCAATTCGCGTCATTTCTTTTCTCTTTTCCAGATGATGAGACCGGCGGCCATGATCAGCGCAGCCCCTGCCAACGTGAATGCGTCCGGTACCGTGTCAAAGAACAGATAGCCCCAGATCGCAACATAGATCAGGAACGAATAGGTAAATGGCATCAGCTGGTTCGCCGTTCCGAACCGATGCGCGTTCGTCAGCAGTTGATGCCCGCACCATCCAAAGACGCCAAGACTGATCAGGACGATCAGGCTCCAGGTGTTTTCCGGTTGGATCCAAAACCAGATGGCGAAGGGCAGCAGGACCACCGTCCCGGTAAGCCCGAGGTAGAATTGCATGGTGTCCACGGCAACAACCCCCGACAGCCTGCGCGTCATGATCGAGTACAAGGCCAACGCGGTGGCATTGTAGACGATCAGCAGCATGGTCAGATGAAAGGCCGAACCAAACGGCCGCACGACAACCAACACCCCTAGGAAGCCGAGGATGATGGCCGTCCAACGCCATGGGCCCACGCTTTCTTTCAACACAAAGACGGACAGAAAACACACAATGACCGGGCTGGAAAACATGATTGCCGACACCACGGTCAGCGGCAAAAACCGCAGGGCATAAAAATTGAAAACGGTCGCCGAAATCAGGAGCAAGGCCCGGCTTATCACCTGCCAAGGGTGGTCCGTCTTGAACCGGCTGGCCTCGATCCCGCCCTTGGCGATCACGCCCACTGAGATCACGAAGTGCCCTGCATAACGCATGAACGCCAACTGAAATGCCGGCACGCCGGCCAACGCCAACCATTTGGCCCCAAGGTCCACCAGCGAAAAGAACAGCCACGCCGTCAGCATCAGCACGATGCCGAGGCGCGGCAGATCCGCAGTGGGGTTGGCGGTGACGGCCATCGATCAGGTGTTGAAACGTCTGACGTAGTAGTCAACCATCTGGCTGACCATGTCATCCGCCTGACCGTGGTCGCGCGCGTCGTTCAGCGCGGAAAGCGCACCCTGCGACATCACGCTGGTTACGCCGGCGTCGCGCGCCATTCGCTCATAATACCCAAGGTCTTTTGCCGCGTTCTTGATGGCAAAAGCCAGCTGGTTTGGATCATTCTCGACACCGTAGGCTTTGACGAAATCCATCATTCCGGAATGCAGCGGCCCCGCGGCCATAACGTCATACAGCTGCTTGCGGTTAACGCCGGTGATGTCAGCCATGGCAAAGGCTTCGGCCATCGCGTTCGCGACCGTCATGCCGAAGAAGTTGTTGATCAGCTTGATCGTATGTCCCGATCCGACAGGGCCCAGGTAGAAGACGTTTTCGCCCAGATCCTTCAGTGTCGGCTCGGCCTTGTCGAAGGCAGCCTTGTCGCCGGACGTCATGATGTTGAGCTTGCCTTCCAGCGCATGCGACGGCGTCCGGCCAAGTGGCGCGTCAAGGTAGCTTCCGCCGGCTGCGGCAACCTCCTCGGCCAGGGCGCGTGTACTGCCCGGAAGCGAGGTGCCAAAGTCGATGACGATCGCCCCGGGCTTCAGTCCCGCGATCACTCCATCAGCACCGCGCATACGGCCCTCGACCTGCTCAGACGTTCCCATGCACAGCATCACGATGTCGCTGGCCTGAGCCAACTCCCGCGCGTTTTGCGCCTCGCGGGCGCCCCGGTCAATCGCGGCATCCAGATGTGTGCGGTCGCGGTTTCCCAACACCGTGACCGAGTATCCCTGGTCCAACAGCCGGCTCACCATGGCTCCGCCCATGAGTCCAAGGCCGATAAACCCAATTGATGGTTTGCTCATTGGTTTCCCTTTCCGTGAATAAGTCTGGTTATCATTCTTGTGTCTGTCGCGGGCGGATTTGCAGTCTGATTGCTCATATTGCCCGGGGAATAGTCATTGGTCTTTTGAATGGTCCGAAATTTTGCTCTGCCGCGTCTCAGTCAGGCCGGCGCCCGCGCTCGAGCGGTTCGCGCCTTCAGCTCCTGTTCGATGCGTGATGTGACTTCGAGCGTCCGGGCTGCATCCCCGACGTCGATCAAAGGTGGGGCGCCATCGATCACGTCAAGGAAGTGATCCAGTTGCGCCTCCAGCGGTGTGCGTGTCTGGTCCGGCCTTGGAAGTTGGTCTTTTTGGGCTGCAGTGCCCCAATCCTGTCCGCGCCACAGGGTCATGGATGGAAAACTGAAGGCGCCCCTGGTTCCCGTGATCCACATCATGTCCTGGCGGGTCGTGCCGATGTTCGGATTTTCGCCGGTTCCGGCTTCAAACCCCCAAGGGCTGGGCGCGGTGTCGGCAAAGCTGATGGTACCCGTCGCGCCGTTTTCGAATGCGATCGCGACAGCGCCGCTTTCGATCCGATCCGATCCGCGGATTGACGCGCCGGGCAGGGCGACAACCTCCGAGATTTCTCCGATCACAAAGCGCAGGACATCGATATCGTGCACGAGATTGATCATCACCGGGCTGCCATCGGAAGTCCGCCAGTTCTGTTCAAAATAGCTGTCGGGTTTACGCATGGCCCACAGCAACGAGACGTTGATGACTTGTCCGATCGTACCTTGCGCGATCACCTCCTTCAGGTGCTGCAAGGTTGTGTGGTACCGCCTATGGTGGCCGACCAGGCTGCGGACATTGGCCTCGCTAACGGCCGTCTTAAGGCGCAGGGCATCATCGACCGACGCGGCAACCGGCTTTTCGATCAGCATATTCCAACCGCGGGATGCGGCCAGAATGCCATGTTCGGCATGCAGGCGGGTCGGCGTCGCGATGATGACACCATCCACTGTGTCCTGCACCTCGTCCATACTGGCAAAACGCGGCGCGTCGATCTGGATTGAGCCATCCGGATCGGCCAACCCGAC